>PWWA01000086.1 GCA_003562145.1 Candidatus Woesearchaeota archaeon
AACACGGGACCTCACGATTATCAGTCGTGCGCTCCACCAGGCTAAGCTACGGGCCCTTAATCGTTTTTTAAAGGGTTCAGACGCTTATTTAAAACTTTTCTGTTCAGCGGCTCTGTAGAAAAAGTGTTGCCTAGCGAGCCTTGCTTTTAAAGATGCGACAGTAATAGAATCGGCTTATTCGTCTAGATGACGATCGGTGCGAGCGCAACACGAAGAGATTTTCTACAGAGCCCTGTTCAACATTTGTTTTGGTCGGAGATGGTTTGTGCTTGCTCACAGGTTTTTCCAAGATTTTTTTTTTTTACTATCCACCAATTAAAAACCAAAAACTTTATATACTGGGATAGTGATTTATTTTCTTTGTAATGGGTAAAGACATATCGAAGCAAACAGTGGTTGTACTCGCGGTTCTGACAATACTAATATCTTTGCTGGGCACTTTCACAGTCCTAAGAGAAGTAAGCTCGATGGGCTCAGCAACAGAGCTTCCCGAAGGCACTCCCGTCCAAGGAGGAGAGCTAAGAATTGCCGTGAAAGGCGAGCCTATGACTAGCTCGTCAGCAGGGCAAATCTCGCTGAACGTCGCAAGCATAGATAACATGGAACAATAAAAAAACAACCTTATAGGAGGAAAAATAAAATGGATATTTCAAATAGGGCATTAGCGGTTTTATTACTGGCAACAATGGTAGTTTCGCTTGGAGGCACAATTGTAAGCCTGAACAGGCTTGGCAGCATATCCGTAACAGGTATGGCCCCGACGGACATTGGTACTGTGAACCTCACGGTTGAGGGCGCGGTATCTATCATTACAGAGGATGGGGCATCTATAGATTTTGGGACTTGCACCCCTTCATCTGCGACGACGCTAACTCTGAACTCAGAGAACACATCGGATACTGGAACTGCCTGTGTTGGTGGGAACATCCCAACACCTATTTATGTCAGGAACGATGGGAACGTAGATGCTAATGTCACGCTTAACGCAAGCGATCGAGGTACAGCGCAGGGTGGAAATTTCCTGCTTGGTCCTGATCCTGATCAATCTGCGTTGGCATACAGGACTGTGAACGAGGGAGGAGGAGGTAACAGTGGTGGTTGTAATTCTGGCCTTGTAGGTCCTTATACGAATTTTACGGGTACTCCCGTACTTGTTTGTGGTAACCTGACAGGAGGAATAGCCACGGGAAATAACAGCTTCGCGACGCACTTCCAAATAGTATTCCCGAGGTCTGCATTCCAAGTAACGGAAAGCGTTACAATAACTTTCCACGCGGTTCAAATTCCATAAGCAAAATCTTTTCCAACTTTTTTTCCTTTTTTTTTAGAAAAGCTTAAAAAGAAAAGCTACAGGTAATATTCTTATGGATAAGCAATTAGTGTTTTTTGCATCAATCATAGCGATTATCTTAATCAGCGTAAGCGATGCCACCGCCATAGGGATATCTCCTGGAAAAGTAGAAATAAACTATGACCCTGCTACAGGGATTGATTTTGAAAGGCCTTTCTTTGTAAGGAACAACGCAGGCAGGGATATAGTTGCAAAGATAAGTCTATCTGAAAGCGACTTACTGGAGTACGCTGAGTTAAGCACCACGGAGATACCTCTCAAGCCCGGCGCGAGCGGCGGCTTCACAGTGAGGCTTAGGATTCCCAGGGGCTTAACCACTAACGACTTCATGGGTGTAAACAATTTGTGGATTGTTGCCACGGAGAGCGTGCCTGATCAAGACCAGTTAATAGTTGTCAGGACTAGTGTGGCTACCAGGATAGAGGTAAGTTTCCCTTACCCTGGCAGGTACCTGGAAATAAGCAGCTTTTCCATTAACGCCGTCAACGAAGGCCTTGAATCACCTTTTGAATTCAAGGTAAGGAGCAGGGGTGAGGAGCACGCCAGCTTTACGGCCAAGCTAGAGGTTTTCGGCCGTGACAACGAAACGCTTATAGTAAGGGAGTTTACCCGCTCCGAGATATCCCCAGGGGAAACCCTGACAAGGGGAGGCACCCTACCAAGCAGTACTTTCAGCCCAGGGATATACCCTGCGAAACTCACAGTTTTTTATGATGATAAGACAATAACACAAGACGCCAGCCTCAGGATTGGCGAAGAAGAAATAGAATTTGTAAGCTTCAACCCCCAAGAACTCTTATACAGGACTATAAACCCGGTAAGGCTCACCATTGAAAGCCTATGGGGAGAGCACTTCGACAACGTATACGCAGAAATCACCCTGGGCCCCACAACAACAAGAACGCCTACCGAACGACTTCCAAGATTTGGAACTGTGTCATTCAACCACTACATCGATACTACGGGCATCGAGCCAGGAAAGCACGATGCAACAATAAAAGTTTTTTTCAGCGGAAAAACCAAGGAGTTCCCTGTCCCCCTGACAGTGCTTACAGAACAAGAAACCAGGGAGATCCGCGGGGAAACACAGGAAAGATCTTTTAATATGATACACTTCATGATAGGCTTGTCCATACTTGTACTAATACTCCTCATAGTAAACATCTTGTTTCTTTTCAGAAAAAAGAAGTAACCACTAGGAAAAACATTTAAATATAAACGTCGCTGTTAATAGGATAAAAATGGAAGCGAATACGGCGAGGCAATCTGCAAATGCTTGAATCAAACAAGTTTCTAGCCCTATTATTAATAGGCACAATGATATTCTCGGCTATAGGCACAATTGTAAGCCTGAACAGGATTAGCAATATATCCGTTACGGGCTATGCATCAGAAGCCCAGGGAGATATTTTGCTAGCCATTATAGGGACTGTTTCAATTACGACTATTGATGGCAGCGAGATTAACTTCGGGACTTGTGCGCCGTCCATTACATCTTCAACCCTGATAAACTCTGAAGGCACGGAGGGAACAGGGAACTGCACTGGTTCATTCCCGCAATATATTTATGTGAGAAACGATGGCACCCTCAATGTTAACGTGACGATACTCCCGGACGATGTCGGTGAAGCTGATGGTGGGGGCTTCCTGCCTTCCGACGAAGGCACTTCAAGGCTTGAGTTCAGGGCTATTAACAGGGGAGGTCTCACAGGTGGTACAAGCTTTCCGCAGAATTACGGGGGTTGTTTTAGCGGGTTGCAAGAAAACTATACGGTTCTTGATAGCACTGTTAACAGGGTGCTTGTTTGCGCTAACCTCACAGCCGACGATACACAGCGCAATAATAGTATTGCAACGTACTTCCAGTTAACGCTTCCAATGACAGCCCATACAGGGTATAACTCCGTAACGCTTACTTTTCAGGCAACAGAAATATAATTTTTTTTTTTAGCAATTTTTATATACTTCTTCTTTTCTTCGTTATCCATATGCCTAACAATAAAGACACTCCTAAAAAATCTGATAAAGCTTACCTCTTGGTTTTGCTTATTGCAACGGTTTTAATGCTCATAGTATTCTTGTTTTCCGTATTCGCCTCAACCAAAGTCACAGGATCCTTGCTAGATTATAATAATATTAATGCAACGCTTAACATCGGTGATTACGTCGGCTTCAACTTGGACAAGGATAAGCTCCACTTTGGGACCATTAAGGGCAGTGGTTACGCGGAGCGCGTCGTATCCCTAACCCCGCAGCGCGATGGATACATATACATTACTGCTGAGGGCACTCTTAGTGATTGGCTTTACCTGGACAGGGAGAACTCGTTCCCTGTTTTTGCGGGCGAAGAATTATCAGTCTTAATATACGCCTCTCCCGCCCATGGTTCGCGCCAAGGCTTTTACGAGGCAACCATCAACATTTATCTTCTAAGGCAAAAGCCGGACTGGGTTGTCAGGATGTTTCTTTCAGGTGCAGCGTTGCAGGGGTTTAGCGCTGAAGCCATATCCCAGCCCAGAATCTTGATTAACGTTACAGACCCTTCAGACTAATTCTTATAGCAATATTTATATACTATATTTGAGATTTTCTGGTTCATGGTTAGATATGAGACTCTTGCTGTTTTAGCTGTTTTTATTCTCTCCCTGGCGCAGATGTACGCTGTTATAGTTTCCACTGAAGATTTGGCTACGAGTCCGTTAGTCCATGCAAAGGCTGCGAGTTCCGATGGCTCTGCTTCTCTTTGCGTTAATCGGCGCACTACGATTAATTTAAGCGATTGTCTCACCTCTATAAACCAGTCCACAGAAGTTCTTAACTACACCCATATTTGCTTTATAGAGGGTGTTCACCCGGCGAATCATTCAATTTTATTCTTTGCAGAATCAGTTAATCACCCAGGCCTTAATTTGTCTGTCACTGAGTCCGGGATTATGACTATCTGGGCTGACCAGTCCGGTGTAGGCAATCACTCAGTCAGGATTTATGCTGAAGACATCTTCCAGTGCCCTTTCCTCAACGAGAAATCTTTTGAATTTGAAATATTGGACATAAATGACCCTCCTTTTCTCTCTGCTAACATACCGAGCTTTAACATACCTGTGAATGTAGAGATAGCGGCTCTTAATTTGAACGATTATTTCGATGACCCTGATAATGATCCTTTGTACTACCAGGCCATGGGTGCCTCTAACTTCGAGGTGAGGATAAGGCAGGATTCGCTTGTGTCTTTCTTTGTTACTGATGATTTCTGCGGGGTCGAAACCATTTATTTTACGGCTACAGATATTACTGACTTGCCTCCGCATAACTACACCGTTGATTCCAACATGGTTTCTTTAAACGCGGTATGCCCTACGCCTCCTGAAACCCCTGTGACTGGCGGTGCTCCCACTCCGCCTTCTCGTTGTACTCCTGAATGGAAATGTGAGCGGTGGAGCAGGTGTTATCCTAATGAGACGCAGTACAGGCGTTGCATTGATATGAATGGGTGTGACCCTCTTAATCTCGAAAAGATTTTTTGGCAGGAATGCGAGTATATACCTGATCCTGAGCCGGACGAGGATGAGCTTGTTGTTGAGGAAGAGGAAGAGGAGGTGGAAGTGTTTGTTCCTGAGAGGGAGAGGCCTGTACTTGTAGATGAGGTTTCGCGTGGCTTCGTAGGGGCGATTATGGTTGTGCTGATAAGTCTTGCTGTGTTATTATTTATCTATGTTCTTTTCAGGAAGGAGATTCTTGGTGCTTATGCCAGGCTTAGCTGGTGGCTTACTAGGAAGGCGCGCAAAGAGTATCTTTTGTCTGATGATGAGAAGGAAGAATTGCTTGGCTTGGTATCTGATGCGGAGCGGTCTTTGTCTTTGGATACTTCTTCCTCTGAGTTTAAGAGTTCCTCGAAGGTTGTGAGGGATGTGGCTGCTGCCCAGAGGGTTTACTTGATGTATGTTTTTGATGTTCGCTATGAGTTTACAGATAGGGATGTGGAGCGTGTCTCTGAGAAAAAAATTGTTCATGATTCTCTTAGGAATGTTCTCAAGTCTCTTTTTAAGAAGCTTTCTTATCTGGAGAGGAGCAAAGTTTTTATTTCCAGGCGTCATGTTTCTTTGCTCATCGAGGAATTGCGCCAGCTCGTTCTGAATACTAGCAAGTATGATAAGGATGACTATGCTTTTGTTGTTAAGGAAACTCCTGTTGTAGGAAGCCCGTTGGATAAGTGTGTGGCTTTGCTCTATAATGCTATGATTGCTTTGCAGTTCCGGGAGTATGCTGCGGCTGAGGAGAAGTATATTTCTTTGCTTAAGTTTTATGAGGAGTTGCCTGAGGAGAAGAAATCCTTGGTTTATGATGATGTTTCCAGGCTTTACCATAATATTAAGTACGTTATTTCTTGGGCTTAGCCTTGCTTCTTTTTAGAAAGATTTATATACAGGGAACTAAATTATTTAAATACTCAAATTTAAATAAAATAATTAACTTATTAAAATTATAATACTTAACTAAATTAACAAAGTTATTTTTGGTGTGGGAAATTGTCAAAAAATATAAACATAGAAATCCCGGACGAAATACACAAAAAGATAAAGATTCTCGCAGTAAAAGAAGACAAAACACTAAAACAAAAAATAATAGACCTGCTAAAAGAATAAAAAAATGGCCAACATAAACATACAAATCCCGGATGAACTCCACAAAAAACTCAAACTAGAAGCAATAAAAACAGACATAACACTCAAAGAACTCATAATACGAAAAATAAAAGAAAAAACAGCCAGTAAATAAAAATGATAAAAAACAAATACGGAATCATAATAATATGCGCAATCGCAACCTTGCTGATAGCAACAACAGCAACCGCGCTAAGCTTCAACGAAAACCCCTCCATAAACAACAACGAAAAACCATACCTAACAAACCAAAGCCTGGAATGCTCATGGAGCGCAGAAGGAGAAACAAGCCACAACATAACCTGGTACTTATCAGAAGGCAGCACCGAACCCTTTAACGCCAAGCCCGACGCAACATCAACAACTATCCCCAGCCACGAAGTTTATAGGGGGCATAGGTGGATATGCGAAGTAAGCATACACAACAACACAGACACAATAACCCTTAACTCATCAATCGCAAACATAGCGCCGTGGCTCGCATTCCCAAACAATACAATGGTGCCCGAATCATACAACATAACAGAAGACATACAATATACTTTTTTCGTAAAATCCGCAGACCCAACACTATCACAAGTAACATACAGCATATCAGACCAAAGCCCAACAGGCTTATGCACAATAAACGAAAACACAGGAGAAGTCACCTGCACAGCTCTTCACGTCCACGTAGCCGGAACAACCAATCCAGCACCAGAATCCATAACAGGCTTCAGCATGATTATACGCGAAGTAACAGGGCTTGA
Source organism: Candidatus Woesearchaeota archaeon (assembly GCA_003562145.1). GTDB lineage: Archaea > Nanobdellota > Nanobdellia > Woesearchaeales > 21-14-0-10-32-9 > PWWA01. The sequence goes on from PWWA01000086.1 coordinate 6,762, forward strand.
ATCCTTCGGCTCATACACAAACCTGACACTTATACCTGTAAACGACCAAGCCGAATTCGACTCTGTACCCGGAAACCAAGTAATAGACGCCCTTGAGCCCTGGTGGGCAATCGTTGAAGGCGTAGACGAAGAAACAGACTACCCGCTAAACTTCACAATAGCATCAGACCTCCCACTAATAATAACCAATCTAAGCGCCACCACCGCTAACATATCCTTCGACTTGCCGGACAGCACGCCAACAAACGACCTCGCAGGAACATACAACATAACACTAAACGTCACGGACAGCTACGGCTGGAACGCAACAAGGCCTCCAACACAAACAACGTTCCAGCTAGAAATAGCAAAAGCCAACCTGCCACCCGAACTAACAACAAACTTCACAGAAATCGAAAATATGAACTGGGCGCAGAACAATTCCCTTGAGCTAATAATAGAAGCCACGGACCCAGACGAAAATGACACGCTGTTCTTCGATATAAGGAATCCTGAAGGTGAATACTCCTGCCCTGTGCATCTACTAGAATCCCAAGTATTCCCATGGAACATCACCACCATCAATAACTCAGCTTCCAACGGCACAGCACTCATAAATATATCTAATCTCACAAATGACCACGTCGCTTGCAGGTACGTAAACATAACAGTAGAAGACCAAGAAGGCGCAACCGCAAGCCAAGTAGTATTCCTGAACATAACAAACATAAACGACCCGCCAACCATACATGAAATAAGCATTGACGGCAACATATCAAGCCAATACGCAGTGCTATACGCAGAATACAAGTACCAGGTAAACGCAACAGACCCAGACCAATTAACATATGACGCAAACAACACAGGAATACTATCCTATTACTCTAACGATACAAGGTTCCCTGTGAACGAAACAACAGGCTTGATGAACTTCACGCTCGAAAACTCTTCATACATAGGGATATGGGATGTCCTAATAACAGTAATCGACAACGGCAGCCCCCCTCTCAACGATACAAGGGTTATGACAATAGACGTGCAGGGAAACAACCCACCTATACTTACTATTTACGAGAACAACGCAGAATTCTTCCAAAACGACGAAATAATACTTAATTTCTCCGGGCTG
>PWWA01000041.1 GCA_003562145.1 Candidatus Woesearchaeota archaeon
AAGCTACACAACAATTTATTAGCGGCATACATATCAGGTCTCTTCGACTCCGACGGAACAATATTCCACAGGGAGCGAGGAAAAGGAAGCCACTGTATATCTTTCCACACATGCTCAAAAGAACTCGCGAAACAGCTTCAGCTCGCACTTCTTAGATACTCTATAAGGTCAAGAATACGTGTCAGGCCTCCAAGCAACGGAAAAATAAACAGGAACCATGATTTATACGTGCTCGATATAACAGGAACGGCTGATATAAAGGGGTTCGCCAAAGCATTCAAATTAAAGCATCCAAAAAAGAAAGAAAATCTAAGGAAAATATTGTCCGAAAACAAAAAAGAAAACACGAACACAGATTTGTTGCCAGGAATAGGAATTATTGTGAAAGAAGCGTTGAAAGACAAAAAGCTATCCCTAAAAAAAACGGGGTGGCACAAAAACTATTCAAGGAACGCACTAATGAAACTCACCAATGAGCACTTAAAAGAAAATGATTTTCTAAAAAAGCTTTCAGAATCAGATATTTATTGGGAAAGAGTCTCGTCTGCGGTAAAGACAAGGCCAGAGTACGAATACGTATATGACCTGACTGTAGAGGACTCTCATAACTTCGTAGTAGACGGAATACTAGTCCATAACACCGCTGCGGTTGTCCGCGATGAATTCTTAAGGGGCTGGGCGTTAGAAGCCGGAGCATTAGTCCTAGCAAACAGGGGACTGGTGTGCATTGACGAGCTTGACAAGATGAGCAAAGAAGACACTTCAGCGATGCACGAAGCACTGGAACAGCAAAGCGTAAGCATAAGCAAAGCCAACATCCAGGCAACCCTAAGAGCAGAAACAACTGTCTTAGCAGCAGCAAACCCGAAGTTCGGAAGGTTTGACCCTTACGAGTTATTAGTAAAACAAATCGAGCTACCAAGCACACTGATCAACAGGTTCGACTTAATATTCCCAGTAAAAGACTTGCCTGACAAAGAAAAAGATGACAAATTAGCATCATTCATTCTCGACTTGCACAAAGACGCGGATTCAACGAAGCAAGAAATACCTTCAGATGTAATGAAAAGATATGTTGCATACGCAAAGCAATTCGTCCACCCCACACTAACAGAGCCCGCGCTACAGGAAATAAAAGAGTACTTTGTTAACATGAGGAATACAGGGAATGAGGAAGACAAAGTGCGAAGCATACCTATCAGTGCAAGGCAGCTCGAAGGCCTGATAAGACTATCTGAAGCTAGTGCGAGGACAAGGCTCTCCAATACTGTAACAAAGAAAGATGCTAGGAGAGCAATAGACTTATTGCACCACTGCCTAACCCTAATAGGCCTGGACACAAAGACGAATACATTCGACATAGACAGGATTACGACAGGGATAACTGCTAGCCAAAGAGGCAACATACACGAAATAAAAGAAATCATTAATGCGTTGGAAAAAGAGATAGGCAAGCTAATACCATTAGAGCACGTCGTCAGGGAAGCCGCGAACAAGAACATCTCCGAGGAAGATGTTAACGAAGTTATAGAAAAACTACGGCGCGCAGGGGATTTGTTCAGCCCAAGACACGGCCACATAAGCAAGATATAGCATACAAATTAAGTATAAGCGAGACGACTGCTTCTTTTGCTCTAGAAGTAAGATAGGAAAAATATTATAAAACAGTTTCTATTTCCGTTCTATGGAGGTGCTATTTATGGATATAGGATTAAAAGAGGAGAATGTAAAAGCAATAGGTGTTGCTCTGAACGGGTACTTAGCAGATTTGTATGTCTTGGTTACAAAAACAAAGAATTATCATTGGAATATGAAAGGAAAGCATTTTTATTCTTACCATAAGATGCTTCAGGGACAATACGAGGCTCTTGATGAAGCCGTTGATGAGGTTGCTGAGAGAATTGTAATGATAGGCGGAGTCGCTAAGGGCACGTTAAAGGAATTTATTGAAAGTAAAACCCTTAAGGAAGAACAGGGCGTTCCGTCCGAGCATGAAATGATTAAGAAGCTGGCTGATGACAACGAGCAAATTGTTACTGGTTTAAGGAAGAAAATCTCTTTGTGTCAGGAGAACCACGATGAAGGCTCGGCCGATTTACTGATAAAGATGATACAAGTTCATGAGAAGGCTGCGTGGATGCTAAGGTCTTCTCTTGAAAAATAATTTTTTTTCTCATTTTTCTTATGGGAAGAACGATGGAAATCGAGATAATTCAGGGCAATATTGCAGACGTGGAAGCGGATGTCATAGTGAATGCTGCTAACCGCACTCTTCTAGGCGGGGGCGGTGTTGACGGAGTCATTCACGCTGCTGCTGGTCCTGGGTTGCTGGATGAATGCCTCGAGTTAAGGAAGTCAACATATGTTTCTGGGCTGCCAACAGGACAGGTTGCCGTTACGAAAGCCTATAAGCTGAAAGCTAAGCACATTTTTCACACTGTTGGGCCTATAAGGGGAAAGGACGATTTGTCTTTGCTGAAGGATTGTTATGTTAATTGTTTGAAGAAGGCAGTGGAATTAGGGGCTGAAAGCATTGCTTTCCCGGCGATAAGCACTGGTGCTTACAAGGTTCCTGTTGAATACTCTGCTAAGATTGTAAGGGAAATCCTGAAAGATTTTTCTCCTAATATGAGGGTAATATTAGTTCTTTATAGGTATGCTGATAAGTCTATTTATGATGAAGTTTTTAGCAGGTAGTAGAAAGACATTTGTTTTGAGCAAAATTTATAAATAACCTTCCTAGTTATTTTGTTTATGCTGGATTTTCTTAGAGGTGAGGAATTTATTACCTTGGTGGCTGTGCCGTTGCTAATCCTGATAGCCCGAGTTATAGATGTTACTATGGGGACTGTCCGACTGATTTTTGTCTCCAAAGGAGAAAAATTGCTTTCTGCGGCAATAGGTTTTTTTGAAGTCCTTGTTTGGTTACTGGCAATTACTAGGATTATGGATAATTTGACTAATGTTTATGCTTATCTCGCGTACGCATCAGGGTTTTCTATTGGGACGTACCTGGGCATTATTATTGAGAATAAAATGCTGGTTGGAAAAGTCATGGTTAGGTTTACGACTGATAAGGATTCTAAGGCAATAATTGAGGAATTGCGAAATAAAAGGTATACTTTTACCTGTGTGGGTGTCGACGGCCCTAACGGGGAAGTTAAGTCTTTGCACGTTATAATTAACAAGAAGGACTTGAAGAAGCTGATAAATTATATTACGAAATACGATGAAAAGGCTTTTTACACAGTTGAAGACGTTAAGATTGTTACCGAGCGAAACAATTATCCTTCGTCTGGGAACAAGCCGATTGCTCCAGTAGGAAAATGATTCTTTATAGGATTGACGCAAACATTCTTCCAACCATTAGTCCGAGGGTAATTGCGCCTATGCCTGCCATGATTCCTGCTACGGATACTCCCAGGAGCTTTTTGTTTTTTTCGCTTCCGCTTGCCACCATTCCGACAACGCCGAGAAGTATTGCGATTGTGGCTGAAATGTACACGACGTAAGGCGTGGCTACATACATGGATGTGCCGAAGAACACAGCCACTAGTATTCCTAGCATTCCGAACAATATAGAATTCACCCCAACAGATATTTCACTCATAGGACTAATATTGCGGAGTCTCTTTTTTATATTTTGCTATTTGCGGTATTCCTTGTCAAACAGCTCTTTCAGGCGCTTAGCTTTTTTTTCGCCTATTAGTTCGACTTCCCTTAATTCGTGTTCAGAGGCATTTACTATGTTCTTGATAGAATTAAAATGTTCTAGTAAGTAAGGCGCAATCCTGCTTCCGATGCCGGGGAATCCTGATATGATGTACTCTTGAATTTCCTTGTCAGTCATGGGCTTATGTGTGTGTAGTTGGAAGTCCTTTTTGTCAGGGTCTTGTTCCCTGTCAGCTATTACTTTCAATAACGAAGCAGTATCCTTGGGGTTCTTCGTCGTTATTATTGGTATGCCGAGGTTTATTGTCAGGGCAGCTATCATCCCGCGGATAGCGTTTGGGTGTATCCTGCGTTGTGCGTATACGTCTTCTTCTCCTTCAACAACTATCAATGGTTTCCGGTATTGTCTTAGGTCCTTGGCCTGGCTTAACAGCCTGCCATCTATTATGCTGTCGACGAAGTCTTTAACGGTTTTGTATTCTATTACTACTTCGTCGCTTAATAAGTAATCCCCTATTTCTAGGCTTCTCAGCTCTATGTTTGTATTCATTTCCAGCAATGCTTTCAATGTGCTTGATCCTTTCTCCCTGTAATCAACCTTTACAATTGTCTTCTTGTCTTCAGAGTAGTCTTGGATTGTTTTCGGCTTGTCTTTTAAGTGGTCGTGAAGCGTTTTCTTTATGTTGTCAAGATGCGTATACATCTTTCTTTCTTTGTGGTGCGCGCTCCATCTGTGTGCTTCGTCCCTGGTGCCTTTTGCGATGATCATTATTACTCGGCCTGCTTTTTGCCTTCCAGTCCTTCCACGCCTTTGCACAGTCCGGATAGCTGAGGGTATTGGCTCGTAGAAAACTACTAAGTCTACTTCGGGTATGTCGAGGCCTTCTTCTCCCACAGAGGTTGCGATTAGGCATTGAAAGTCATTGTTTTCAAACCTTTCAATCATTTCTTTCTGCTTTTTCTGTGTTAAGCCAGTATCTTTTTTCTTGGCTTGCCCGACGAAGATTTCCGCTTTAACCTTTTTTTCTTGTAACAATTTTTTTATCTCGGAAGCAGTATCCCTGTATTGCGTAAAGATAATTATTTTTGATTTCTTATTTTTCTCTAGTTCTTCGTTTACGATTTCTCCGAGCGCGTCAATCTTCGGATGCTGTACCTGTTTTTCATTCAGGGAACGCGCTAATATTAGGGCAGAGCGGAAGTTCAAGTCTTTCACAAGGTTTTTTACTGCTTTGACTTTGCTTGTAACGGCTTGCTTTTCGAGCTGTTCCAGGTATTCCTTGGTTTGGTATACGCCTTGTGTTTCTATTAGTTCGAGGGCGTATTGTACTTTCATTGCTTCTGCGAGTAGGCTAACTGTTTTTAGTATTTCGAAGTCTTTTTCGCCTTGTGCGATTTTTGCGTGCATCCCGCTCATAATGCTTAGCAATGTTGTCTTTGTGTAATTGTTTGCTGCGCTGTGTATGTAGCCTAGTTGCTTGGCTTCTTCTATTTTTGAGTTGTAGCATTTATCTAAGAACGTCTTTAAGCGCTTTATGTCTTCTGTTAATTCAACGTTAACATATTTCACATTGATGTCTTGGATGTATGTTTTTACGTCTTCTGAGTCATGGGTCCTGTACTCAATTTCTTGAATTCCGAGGTTGTGGCACACTTCCAGGATTGTTTCCGTGTCCGTGCCGGGGCTTGCTGTTAATGCGATGATTCTTTCATGCTTTGCTGTTTCCATGTATTTCTTTGCGATGTAGACATATGAATAGTCTCCTGTTGCCCTGTGGGCTTCGTCAAATACTATCAAGGAAATGTTTTCTAGTTTGGCTTTCCTGTTTATTACGTCGTTTTCTACTCCTTGCGGGGTTGCTACTATGATTCTTTTTTCTCTCCACAGGCTTTCTCTTTTGCTTGGTGCCACGCTGCCTGTGAATAAGGTTATTTCTTCTTCATGGCTTGGTATTAGTTGCTTCAGCGTTTTTTCGTGTTGTTGTGCTAACGGCTTTGTCGGTGCTAAGAATAGTATTTTTGATTCTGGGTAGTTTTTTAGGCGGTGGTGTATTAGCATTGCTGCTATCGCTGTCTTTCCCAGCCCTGTTGGTAGGACTACTAATGTGTTTTGCTTGGCTGCTGTATTTAGGATTGTTTCCTGGTATAGTCTGGCTTTAAAGTCTTTGTTCATCTCTTTCTAGGAACCTGTTTTTTTATTTAAACTCTTTGTGCGCTTGACCAGTGAAAAAGCTTCTATATGGAAAATAATTGTGCAAAAGTTATTTATACGAAGAAGACATCCCCTTAACTATGGGGGTGTTAGAAGGTAAAGGGGCGAAGGCAGAGTACTCTTTTCATAAGCCTAAGAACTTTAACGGCAAAGCAGTATTCTTAGTCCCAGGCGTGTCTGGCGGCGCGCTAGGACACAGGTTCAACTTCCTCTTAAAGCCTTTCCAGGAAAAAGGCTACGCAACACTAAAAGCAGATATTTGGGAGAACCGAAAAGAATTCCTGAACTTGACAGCGGAACAAATCTTTTCCTTGCTTGACGAAATAATTATCTTCCTAAAAAAAGAAGGGTGCAGAGAAATAAGCGCAATCGGGAAAAGCCTTGGCGGCGGACTCCTCTTAATGTACGGCAGCAAAGAAATAAAAAAGTTATACTTGTTCGCGCCAACCATAGGCTTAACAGAAGAAACAAAGGAAAGAACCCTAAAAAAGAAGTTCAAGGAATTCCCAACAATAGAATCAATAAGAGTCGGAAAACAAAATTTGAAAGAGATAAAAAGCCAAGTATTCGTTTTTCAGGGCAACAATGACAAAACTGTTCCTGTGGAAGAAGCCAAAGAACTATGCAGCCACATAAAGTATTGTGAGTTCATGGTCTTGGAAGGAGCAACGCATTCATACAGTACGGATGTAGAGCAAAACACGATAAAAATGTCTTTGGAGAAAATAATAGATTAATACTTCAACATGAAACTATTTAACTTCTTATCAGCATCCTTTCTTCTCTTCTGGTGAACTTCCAGAAATTCGTTAATCCTTTGTATTGTGTACGCTTTTAGCTCACCAGTCATCATTTTCCCCGACTTATATTTGTCTTCAATTTCCTTAAGCTTCTTATCATCTTCCTCGAACATATACCTCAAGTACTGGAATGGGACATCTACTTCTGTGTCCCCTCCGTGCTTCCTATGCTCTTCAACAGTATCCTTTCCTCCGCTAAAAGCGTACTTATTGATTTTCTTCTTAACTTCGTTAGGATTATCTGATGCAAGTATTCCTTTCACGGATTCGGTGCTGCTCATCTTACCATTCCTTCCGGTTAACGGTGGGAGGAAAGAGCATTGTATGCTTGCAGGCTTGTAATGCCCAAGCTTAGGAAGGATATCTCTTGTCAGCCTGAAATGAGGGTCTTGGTCAACAGCATGAGGGATTAGGCACGGTATTTTTTTCTTTTTCAAAATGCTTGGCAGGAACGAGGGAACTGTCTGCATCGAAGTATAGAAAATGCTTCCGATATTGTTGGAGTCCGTGAAGCCGAAGCTTGATTTTATCGTGGAAAAAGTTATTTTCTTCGCTACCTTGATAGCTTCCGGGTATAATAATCCTGCATGCTTAGTGTTTATTATGAAATGGGTTTTCTTTGGGTCGAATCCTACAGCTATTACGTCGAGCATGTTTTCATGAAGCCACTTCTGTATTTCTTCGTAGGAAAGGTCTTTGTACAGGTATTTCTCGTCGTCCGTGAACTGGAAGTACAATTCTACATCAAAAGCATCTTGAAGCCATTTCGTGAAGTACCAAGCCATTAAGTGGCCTAAGTGGATTGGCCCGGAGGGGCCGCACCCAGTGTAGAGGAAGAATTTGTTGCCTTTTTCGTACTCGTCGAATAGCCATTTTAAGTCCCTGCCCGCGAGGAAGATTCTCCGTGTAAGCATGAAATGGAGCTTTCCAGTATGCTTTTCTATTCTTTTAAGGGTTTCAGGCGTTATTTCTTCCAAGCCGAATTCCTTTACGAGCTTCTTGTAGTCTATGTCTCCCTCTACTTCATACGGGTTTACTATGATTTTATCCATGCTCTTAGTTCCTCGGATATTCTTAATAAAGTTATCGGAACAACAAACCCAGAAATTAAATTAGTTACTATTTAGTAACTACAAAAACAAAAGATTTTTATATCTGACAAACCTTACCCCCAA
>PWWA01000122.1 GCA_003562145.1 Candidatus Woesearchaeota archaeon
CCTCATCTTCGGCCTATCCATCCTAGGAATATTCATAGCCCTAAGAACCCAAAGGAAATATTACAACATATTCGCCAACAAATACTACAAATCATGACTTCAGCCTAACCTCGGACGGATCAAAAACAAAACAAGAATTCTCATCAAAATAACCACACATAAATTTTTCGAGGGGAACCCCGGTACGCTTGCTAAGCATCAACGCATAAAAAAAAACTTGTGTAGCAGCAAACTTCTCCCGATGCGCGTTCGGCTTATAATCCCAAACCCAAACCCTTCCATCCTCGACCCGAAGCACATCAATATGCCCCGACAAAGAAAGACTCGACTTAAACAAATCCTCAAAACCATCCAATTCAGAGCTCTCAAGCCAAATAGTAACCTCAATAGCAACAGTCTTATTATCATAAGCAAGCATAAACATCTGCACGTTCAAATGAGCATTATCATAATAGCCGCTATCCAAGCCCATACGGGCAAGCAACTCCACTTCATGCCTCAACTTCCTAACCGGCGCACCAACACCAAACCTAAGCACAGAACCCCTCGGACCGCTAAGAAAATGATGCTCAGGACAAGACTCCAAAACATTGTATATATATTCCTTTAAAGCCGAGAAGCCATTCCCGGCAAGGCCCTCAAGCTTCAACTTATGCGCCCTAAAATGATAATAACCACCATGTTTTAACGAAGTGCCCGAAATCATAAAGATAAAGATATAATAAGAATTATAAAAAACTTACCAAAAAAAAACGTTGCTTACTTCTTAGGCTTCTTAACCCTCTTAACAGGCTTTCCCCTGGAAGACCTTTCCCGAAGCATTTTTTCAAGGTGCAGCTGCTCAGCCTCAATCTTTTTCTCTTCCTCGTAAATCTTCATCACCAAAGACTCAATGTGATTGTCAATCCTCGCTATGCGCCTCTCCATCAACACCAAAACCCTTAAGCTGTAAACAATAGCCGCCAAAGTACCAAGAACAATACCCAGTATAACCGCGTCGTAACCCATTCGAATAACACCTCTTATTAAATTGTTAATAAAAACAATTATTACAAGCTGAATATATAAAGTTTTTGGAATTGGCAAGGGCAGCACAAGCAAAAGTTTTAAATACTAAATAGGATATTTTATTCAAGAATAGTAACCAATTGCCAGTCAACGCTTTTAGGAGGGTGAAAATATGCTGAAAATGAAAAGAATAGGGGAAGCCTACGACATGAAAGTCTTCACAGACACAGGAGAATACTTCGGAGACATAGAAGAAGTAATAGTCACAAGCACAAAGATATTCGGGTGGAAAGTCAGGTCTACGAAGAACTCGTTCCTGAACAAAGTCCTGGGCTCAGCCAAAGGAGTGATCGTGCCGCACCAGCTCGTCAAGAACATAGGGGACATCATGATAATAAGCAAATCCGCGGTCCCAAGCTACAACCCAGACGAAGACTAAGAAAAAACTTTTTTTCTTTTTAAATAACCATCATATTTTTAAAAAAGGTTATTCTACGAATGAGTAATGAATAAAACCACGAAAGTATTGCTCGCAACGCTATTCGCATTAAGCATAGCCATACGGCTTTTCATAGCGCTCCAGACAAGCCACCTCGAATACGAAGGGTACAGCACAGCGAGGCAAATAGAATCGATAAGGGAAACAGGGCTTCCCCTATACAGCGACGAGCTAAGCTACGGCGGAAGGGAAAGGGTGTTTAGCCCAGTATACTATTATTTCCTCGCAGCATTCACGTTCTTAATGCCCGTAGAGCTAGCTGCAAAAATAATACCAACTATACTTGCATCACTCATAGTATTCCCGATTTTCTTCCTCTCCATACAAGCAACAAAAAACGAAAAGGTATCCCTGCTCGCCGCCGGATTCGCCGCTTTCATACCAGGATTCTTCAACAACACCATAAACAACGCATCAATATACGCAGCAGTAATACCATTATTCTTCTTAACAGCACACTATTTCCTCCTCACAAACAAGGACCCAAAGCATGTGTACAAGCTAATAACATGCATCGTCATCCTAACAGTGCTCCACCCAACATCACTCATACTCGCATTAAGCCTCCTGATATACATAGCATTCCTGAAACTAAAAAGATTTAGGGAAAGCAGCCGGGAACCAGAGATAGTGCTGTTTTTCCTGTTCCTCGTGTTCTGGCTTAACACAGTCCTCTACAAGAGAGCTCTAGGCGCACACGGAGCAGGAGCCCTATGGCAAAACGTGCCAGCGAGGATAATGGAAGAATCATACACCCAGATAACCTTTCTCGGAAGCATATACAGCATAGGCCTGCTGCCAATAATATTTGGCTTAGGAGCAGTATACATTTCTTTCTTCGGAAAAAAGAGGAAGCACGTAACACTAATGACCAGCATAGGCCTGACAATATTCTTGTTGCTTTGGTTCAGGGTTTTCGAATTAATAATAGGACTTATGCTTCTCGGAGTGACGCTAGCAGCATTATCCGCATACTTCATGAATCACATTTATGAATACCTGCAAACAGTTAAAGCAAGGCAAGCCCACAACATATTCCTAATAGCCGTGCTAATAATAGGAGTGCTTGGAGTAATACCAAACGTGTTTGTGGCTTCCGCGCAAGCAGGGCAGGTGCCAAGCGAAAACGACGTAGCATTATACTATTGGCTTGCCAGCAACACAGAGAAATCAAGCACAGTGCTAGTGCTGCCAAGGGAAGGAAGCGCTATGAGCTACTTTAGCAACAGAAAAAACGTTATGGACGATGACTACTTGCTAGTACCTAACATAAACAAGAGGCACTCCGACATCCTTTCAATATACAATGAAAGGTTTGTTACGAGCGCACTGCAAAAGCTTAACTATTACAACATACAATACATTGCACTGACCGAATACAACCACGAAAAAAGCAATGCTTCAAGCCTTATGTTTTTCGATGACAACTGCATCAAGCAAATATACCCTGAAGGGCAAAGCAACACAGAAGGGTTTACGCCTAAAGCATTCGAAGTAAGGTGCGTCCTAGGGGTGCCAGAATGAAAAGCAAGAACTTGCTGGGGAAAGAACAAAACGTGGTATTGATGCTTCTAGGCATTATCCTATTAGTCCTTGGAGGCCTGCAATTCATCAGCTACAGCGTCCACGAAAAGGCTTTCATGGGTTACGAAACGTATTACTATATGAGGCTATCAGAGCAATACCAGGAGACCGGCGTCACGAACTATGATTTGCTCCAGGACAGGAAGACCTCATTTAACTTGTTCTACTTAATGCCAGGAACAAGCCTGATTCCCGTCAGAGCAGCTGCAAGATTAATCCCGGTGCTAATGGGAGTCCTATCAGCATTCCTGTTTTACTCACTCCTAAAAACCCTTAAGCATATGAAGGACGAGCGGCTCATAGCCACAATAATATTTGTGGCCAACCCGTTATTCTTGTATGTTTTTACATCGTTCACGCCGCTCCTGCTCGCAGTGCCGTTAGGCCTGGCAGGAATTAATTGTATTTTCAGGAAGAAAATTTGGTGGGCGGCACTGCTACTCGCGGCTTTGCCGCTGCTAAGCATTACTTCAACAATTATTTTTTTGCTGGCTGCGTTGCCCGCCTCGTTGCTGGATAAGGACAAGAAATTTTCGGTTATTATAGCCTTTCTCGCAGCGCTCTTGTCAGGCATTGCCTCATGGATTTTCCTCGGGTTCAACCCGTTACTCGAACTAATTCCATCGACTGAGGCGCTGAGCGCTGTTTTCGTTGAGCTGGGAGGGATAAAGGCGTATTCATTAATAGTAATAGGCCTCGCAGTAATGGGCATCTTGATATCATGGCAAAGAAACGCGCGCAGCGTGGCAACCTTTTTGTTTATCGCCACTTCTTTTACGTTCTCGTTGTTCTTCGCGGAAACAAGGATTTTTGTAGCTATGATAATATCTGTTTACGCGGGCATAGCGATAATTAACATTATTAACAGGGAGTGGAATGTTGAGCAGGTAAAGAACGTTACGCTTTTGCTAATCCTCTGCAGCATAGTTTTCTCCTTCGTGGTATCTATAAACAGCGCTTTCTCCCAGGTTAACGCAGAAAAAATTAATGGGATAATTTACCTTTCAACGAGTAACCCCGAGGACGTAATGCTTAGTGCAGAGGAAAATGGCTTCATGATAGGTTATCTTGCCGGAAGAAAATCTTTTGTGGATGGAATCTCGTACAAGCACTCTTCTTACGAGGAAAAAAAGGAGGTTGCCAGAACAATATATTATTCGAGGGACCTCGCGGTGCTTAAGGAAACACTTGAAGATAACAAGATTAATTACGTGCTAATAGATTACTGGATGCGGCATGGCGGTGTGTGGACTGGCAGTGATGAAGGCGTCTTGTTCTTGTTTAAGCACGCCGATGAGTTTGTAAGGATATTCAGCAACGCGGAAGTCATCATTTATAGGTATGTCGATTGACTAAGAGCAGAAATCCAGCCCGGGATTAAATTCGCATATTTTCTCTGTGAGGAACTGCCTGCTCCTTATGCCGCAGAACACGTTCTCGTCAACTACGACGCATGGAAGCTGGTAATCCTCGACATCGTAATAGTCTGCCAGGAGCCTTACATTGGAAAGGTCTAAGTCCAGGTCATACGCGAATATTGATACGTCTTCATCTGCCCTCATCTTTATGTCAGTGAGTATAAATGACTGGTCGTCACACTTGTCGCATTCTTTTGAGTCCTTAAAGAAAAATGATACTATTGACTTTTCCAAGTCACAATCCTCCTTCATTCTCTTCAGGAAGAGCATATACAACAATTGGTTTTCGTTGAACAGCTTTTTATTTTCAAGGTAGAAAGGGTCTTTCTGGAATTCCTCTGTTGCCACCCTATACCTTTCAAGCTTTATTCCGAGGTCCCAAAGGGTTTTGTCCCAGTCCTTTAGCTTGGATTCGAATGCGAGGCAAGCCATTTCATCCCCGTACACATCCGACATTAAAATGTATATGTTTATGTCGCTCATGCTTGATATGATCTGCATTTGCTCGTCTACATACTTCTTGCGCCCCTCATTCATCATGCTCCCGATAACCAAGAGGGATAACAGCAAGATTATGGTTATGAGGAACGCGATTAAGAAAACGCTTTTCTTTATCTCCATTTTATCTTCTTACCCCTAATCACAGCTATTATTGATACAATCCAGAATAATTGGTACAAGAAAAATAATAAAGGGTATCCGAGGATTCCGAGCTTTCTCTCTGATTTCTTGTTCTTTGTAAGGCTTAACCCAAGGAAAAGCATGAGCATAGTAAAAGTTACGGACATAGCGCCGAGGAAGCTAACCCTTCCAAAAGCAAGCAAGTCAAACTCAAAGTTCTTCATGTGCTCCCAGAAATTAAAGTTTGTATGCCTGAAATACATTACGTTGTCAAATACATTGGTAAAGCCCATGTAAAGAGTGAATAAGAAAAGGCATACGCCCAAGAATATTAATGTGTAGTTGTACGCTACGAAGTGGCCGAATAACCCGTATTTATTGTTCAGGAGCATGTCTTTGTGCTTTGTAAGGGTTTGGATGGCTCCGGAGTACCACCTCTTCCTCTGGACTATTATCTGCTTGAACGTAGGAGGCAGTATAGTGTATACTTTTGCGTCCATGCAATTCGCGATCTTATACCTTTTCTTCTGAATCCTGTAAGCAATTTCGAGGTCTTCCGTTATGTTATTCACGTCGAAACCACCTATTTCCTCAATTGAAGACTTCCTGTAAATAGAGAAAGGGCCGGGCGTGACAAAAACGGCGTTAAACGTTGAGAATATCTTCAGGAATAATGACAATCCTATGATGTATTCCAGCTCGAATATTTTGTGGACGAAAGACTTAGGGTTCTTAACTAGGACGCTCACAGTTACGGCAGCTGTTTTTTCATCCTTGAAATAAGGAAGCACTTTCCTGAATATACCTGGCTCAATCATTGAATCCGCGTCCATGGTCGCAACGAAGTCGCCTTTCGCCAAGCCAAAGCCCTCATTCAGGGTTGCGGCTTTGCCCATGTTCTGCTTCCGGTCAATGAACCTGAAGCGCTTATCTCCCTTTATGCTCTCCCTGACTTCCCTGCTGGTCCCGTCCCTGCTTCCATCATTCATAATCAGGAACTCCAAGTTCTTATACCTTATTTTCTTGAGGCTTGCAATCGTGTATTTTATCTTGTTCTCCTCATTATAAGCAGGGACTATAACGCTTACAAAAGGGGGTTTTTTGAAGTCAAACTTCCTCTTTTCAAACAAGTCATCTTTCTTGGATAGAACTATTAATATTAATAGGACGATGTAATAAGTAGCCAGGAACCATACAACGTACAGGAATATGTTAAATGCAACGTTCATAATGAAAGTACCCTTCCTTTTTTTTTAAGCATTTCCCTTTATTTCTTCCTTTTCTTTACATTCGCTATGTCCCCAAGCGTTAAGCTGCCCTGCCCGCCGCCAACAGGCTTCGCCCCTGGCTTTTCCCTGTATTCCTCTACAAGCCTTATCTTAAAGTATTTTTCGAGCTTCCTAGCCAGCGGAATGCTTGGCAGCATCCTACCCGACTCAACGTTGTGGATGACTGATTCTTTTTCACGGAGCGCTTTCGCGAGCTCTCCTTGCTTCAAACCCCTACTTTCACGTGCTTTCTTCACCAGCGAGGCATAATCCTTATTAATTATCTCAGTGGCGTCCTCTTCCACTGCAATACTCGCAGGCTGCGCTGCAACCACTTTTTTCTTAGGCTTTTCCTCAACGACTCGTATCCTGCTTTTTACATCTCCATGCACAGAGCAAGACTCGCATACAGCGAGCAAAGAGCCCTCGATTTCAGCATTAAAAACAGCTTCCCTGTTGCCACACATATCACATGTCAATGCGCATACACCCCCCAAAGCCCGTTTATAAGGCTTGATAAGGCTCCCAAGTTTTTAAATTATTCGCTAGTTTCAAGCTTGGTAAAGAAAACTTGTTGCTTGCCCTGCCACACAGCCCTTGTTTCTATTTCCCTGTACCCAGCAATGCGCGCCTCTTCCAAGAGCACTTCAGGCTTCATAGCAGCTAAGCACAAAAACCCGTTTTTTGAAAGCGCATCCTTTGCACGCCTAAACAAAGCCTTATAAGAATCCCTGGCCTTCCTCTCCGGAACTGAGCGCGAGGGCTCTAAAGGCTTAGTGCAGATAAGGCTTGCTTTCTGCTCTTTCATCTTAACGTCAAGCCAATCCGTGTCCGTCCTCGAGAAAGCTATGTGCTTTTCGACGCCTGCTATCTTCGCATTTTTTTTCTGGGCGCTCACATTCCTAAAAGAGGCATCCATAGAGATTACTTTTGGCTTCCCAGGCTTTTTAATAGATTTATCTGCGTTGTTTAAAGCTTTCTCTGCGGCTTCCACGCTGAAAATGCCTGACTTGACCGCTGAGAATTGCTTATTATAATAATTAACAGGCATCCCTGATTCGTACAATGCAGCCTCGATAGGAATTGTACCGGACAACGCGAAAGGGTCCACTAATACCATTCCTGGCTGGTACCCTGAAAACATGAGGAAACTGAAAGCAATAGTGCCCTTGAGCTCCACGGGATTCGTGAAAACCTTGTATTGGCGCTTGCATAGGTCCCTGCCCGCCAAGTCCAAGCCAACAACATAATCATCGCGGTCTATGTACGCGTAAAAAACAAGGCTTGGTGACTTAAGGTTAATGCTGCAACGTGTTTCCTTGCTTATAGCCTCGCATACCGAGCGCTCTGCTTCCATGCTATTATAGTCGTGCTCGCCAATTCTTTCACATTCAGCCCTAATGGTTTTGCCGCTAGCAATTCTTTTCAAGTCCTTGTTTTGCAC
>PWWA01000033.1 GCA_003562145.1 Candidatus Woesearchaeota archaeon
CTAGAGGCTGTTGAAGACATAGATTTCTCTGCAAGCATAAAACCAGACAGCATCACCCTAGCAATCACGATCAAGACTAGCAACCCTAAAGAAGAAAAGCCAGTAAGAATAGCAATACCTTTAAGTGCTAAAGCATAAAATTTTTGATATAAAATTTCGGCCAAATACTTTTTCACGAAATAATTATCTTCCATATAGAAGCTTATTTGTTTTGTGCGAATTCATTAAATAATATGCCTGACTACAGGGAAGCATGGCTAAAAAAGCTGTTAGGAGCAGGAAGAAGAGCCCCGGGCATAAAAAAGTGGCTTTGGAGAGGATATCCGAGCTGTTCAGACAAGCAGAAGCAATTCATCACGAAGACCAAGGCTTGGCTAATAGGTACGCTTCCCTTGCAAGGAAGATCTCGCTAAGGTACAAAGTCCCTTTTTCGAAGGAGCAAAAAGCGCGTTTCTGCAAAGAGTGCAATTCCTACTTGGTGCCAGGAAAGAATTCTAGGTCTAGATTAACTAAAGGAAGGCTTGTAACCCAGTGCCTTAAATGCAAGGCTTACCGACGAGTCGTTTATAAATAAGATTTTTTTGTCAATAAATTATATAAATAGAGAAATATGATGCATTTATCCGAATAATAAAAGAGGTTTTGACTAGGGGGAGCTATTCATTAACCACTCAAAAGTAGTCAAGAAATGGAAATATTTATATACTCCCTAAAACAAAACAAAGAAAACCAGCCCAAACAAACGGGGGAGGTGAAAGAAATGCACGAAGAAATCGACAAGAAAAGCATAGAAGACGAGCACCAACTAGAAGAAATAAGAGGAGAACACGGAAAAAAGCCAAAGCTTGAAATCCTAAACCAGAAAAAACTAAGCAAATGGGAAATGGACGAACTATTCCTAAACAACGAGGAATACGAAGAGGAATTCTAAAACATCCAACCCCTTCACAACCCACACCCTCCTTCTAAAAAGAGTTTTCATTCAAAAAATAATATAAATAACCCTCCAAAACCAATACGATGGCCAAAGAAATAGCGAGAGGAGCAGAAGCAATAATCCTAAAAGAAAAAAGCAGAATAATAAAGAACCGCATCCCAAAAAACTACAGGCACAAAGAAATAGACGAAAAGCTAAGAACAAGCCGAACAAAAAGAGAAGCAACAATAATTAGTAAGCTCCCCGGGATCTCCCCAGAGCTAATAAGAGCAGGGAAAACAGAGCTCGAAATAGAATACATAGACGGACAGCTACTGCGGGAAATACTAACGCAAAACCCTTTGCTCGCAAAAAAAATAGGGAGAAAAACAGGAATTATGCACGACAAAAACATAGTGCACGGAGACCTGACAACAAGCAACATGATCCTCGACAAGAAAAAACAAGTAAGATTTATAGACTTCGGCCTCTCAAGCATATCATACAAGACAGAAGACAAAGCCGTAGACCTGCACTTATTCCGGGAAGCAGTGGAAAGCAAGCATTACACCGCAAAAAAAGAAATATGGAAAGCATTCCTGGAAGGATACAACCCTAAGAACAAAAAAGAAATCCTTGAAAGGCTTGAAAAAGTAGAAAAAAGAGGGAAGAACAAGCAAAAATACTAAAAAAATGAGGAAAGCCATAACAACCATAATACTAGTGTTATTACTAGCAACACCAATACTAGCAGAAGCAAGGCAAGGACACATAACACTGCTTACAGTAGGCGAAAGAAGAAACGAAACCTTTGGCGGTATAGCCGACCTCCACCTAGAAATAAGGCCTGGCAGCGGAAGAGTATTCATAGACTCATACCCGTTATCAAGAATTGACACACAGATAAGCACCCGCTACGCAAAAGACGTAGCATGCAACTTCCTCGAAATAGACTGCACAGACAAGGATTTCTTCTACACCATACGCACAGGATCATCAGTAGTGGGAGGCCCAAGCGCAGGCGCCTCAACCACACTGCTTACAATCAGCCTCCTTGAAAACAGCAAGCTGGACAGGAACATCGTTATGACAGGAACCATAAACTCAGGCGGAATAATAGGGCCTGTAGCAGGCATAGAAGAAAAAGCAATAGCAGCAAGGGATGCAGGATTCAAAAAAGTCCTAATACCAAAATGGAGCATTCTTGAAAGAGGCGACCCTGAACTAAACGAATCAACTAAGTACGCCGACTCACTCCGAGTTGAAGGCATAGAAATAGTGCTTGTCTCAACTATGGAAGAAGCGCTGTACGAGTTCACCGGCAAGGAATACGAGGACTACCAGCACGAAATAATAATACCAGACGAATACCAGGAAATCATGGGAGGCATAGCAAGAGATTTATGCGACAGGTACGAGCACATCTTAAGCGGGATACCACAAGAAGTGCTCATGGAAAGAGAAGCGGCGATTAATAACACGATTGAGTCAAGGCAAAATGCGATGGACGCAATAACAAGAAATGATTATTATAGCGCTGCAAGCTTCTGCTTCACCGCGAACACAGCCATAAGGAACATCCAATACAGGGACATTTCAGAAGAAGAAAAAGAAGCCATATCCGGGCGGCTCATGCAAGAAATAGCCCGTGAGATAGAAAAGATAAATGAAGAGCCCATAAAAACACTGTCAGACCTCGAAACAAATATTGTGGTGAAAGAGCGCTTATTGGAAGCACAAAACACGCTGCAAGAACCAGACGCGCTTAACAACATAGGTTACGCAGAAGAAAGATTGTACAGCGCAAAGGCATGGTCAAAGTTCCTTGAGTACAAGTCAGGGGAAGAAGTCATCCTTGACAAAGCCCACCTTTCCGCTGTTTGCCTAACAAAGATAGCCGAGGCAGAGGAACGCATAAGTTACCTTGACCTGACATTTCCAGGCACGGCTGCGGATTACCGGGAAGAACTCGAAGACACAAGAATGATACAGCAATCAGGGGATTACCCTTTCTGCATATTCCGGGCCACGAGGATAAAAGCCGATGCGAACGCAGTCCTGTCCGCAACAGCGGTCTCCAAAGAGAAGATATCTGAGCTGATAAGCGACAAGCTGGGCCTCGCAAGGGCACAAATAAACCGGCAAGGAGAGAATTTCCCGATACTAGGCTATAGCTATTATGATTATGCGAATTCCCTGCAAGAGACAAGGCCCGAGCTCTCAATTGTTTTCTCTGAATACGCATCCGAGTTCAGTAACCTCGACATGTACTTTCCCCGAAGGGAATCCGCCGAGAAACACGGCTTCCCCGCACTCCCAGATTATTTTTACTTCGGCTTCTTCTTAGGCATGACTATCGGCGTATTGGTCGCAGGGGTTATTATCTCAACTATTGTTACGAGGCATAAGAAGAAGCGCCGTGCAAGGAAGAAAAAGTGATTAAAAACCCAGAGAGATTCAAGAACAAGATGTTAGAGAATCTCCCCGGGAAAAAGAGGTGAGCATAAATTGTTTTGTCTCTACTCGGGGAAGGTAATACAAATATTTAAATTTTTCTATTTTGTAACCATTCTGGAATGAATACAAAGGGGGTTTTTTGTGAGATGCGAGAAATGCAGCGGAAAGGGAAAAGTTAAGAGCACATACACAAATAGGCGTTACTGCGACAGGCACTTCATGGAAATGATAAGCAGGCGCATAAGGAAAGACCTCCGAATAAGCCAGAAGATTAATATAAAGAAAGAATACGCTATTGCCAAGACCACCGACCACGAGACAAGGATCGCGATGCATTTCCTCAGCGAAATATTCGGGGGGCGCCTCAAAGTATCCAATACCGCCAAGGACAACGTTATACGCCCAAGGAGCCTTGACAAGGAAACAAATGATTTCCTGGAAGAATTCCTTGAAAACAAGGAAAGCCGCAGCTTGCCTGTAAACCCATTAAGGGTTGTGCTTGAAGAAGAGATAAGGGAAATAAGCGGGATACTCGGAATAAACTACGCTGAGAACAAAGACAAGAACAGCATAACAGAAGCCATAGACTCAAAATACCCAGGCACAAAGTTCTCATTGATGAAAAGCATGGAAGAAATAAAAACAAAAAAACAAAAATAAAATAGTTAGTCAGCCTAGAATCAGAAGATTTATTTCTTCTTCTTCTTTTTAGCCGCCTTTTTCTTTGCTTTCTTTTTTACAGCTTTTTTCTTAGTAGCCTTTTTCTTTGCTTTCTTTTTCTTTGCTGGCATTATTAAAACACCTCAAGAATTATTCCTGATTGCTTTATTTAAATATTTTTTGTTTTTTTTCCGGAATTAACAAGCAAACTAATTTTAAGGCTTTCATGCAAAGAAAGGATATGAATGCAAACAAAGCGCTCACAGGCATAAGCTTATTTATTGTTCTTGCAATAATATACGTTAGCGGAAACAGCGTTACAGGAAACGAATCTATAGTCGAAGAAAGCGGCTCATTCACCGCGTTTTTCTGCCCAGAACATAACTGCACACATGAATTCATAAAAGCAATAAATGGTGCAAGAAGCGTGAAGTGCGCATTCTACGGCGTAAACATAGAGCCACTGACAAAATCCTTGAAAGATGCGAATGCAAGCATAATAATACATTCAGCCAACCATTACGGCTTCGGAATGCAAGTGCAAAGCCCTGGGCTAATGCATCACAAGTTCTGCGTAATAAACCAGACAATAGTAATAACAGGAAGCTACAACCCGACGACAAGCGAAGCAAGCAACAAAAACAACATACTAATAATAGAGTCAAGCACTATAGCAAAGAACTATGAAATGGAATTCGACGCGTTAATGGAAGGCAAAGAAAAAAAAAGCACAAAGAATACTAAGGTAAGCCTCAGCGGCCAACTAGTAAAGAACTATTTCTGCCCGCAAGACCACTGCCAAGAAAAAATAATGAGGGAACTGGAAGCAGCAGAAGAATCCATTTACTTCATGACATTCACATTCACAGACAAGGAAATAGCAGGCATCCTGGCTTCAAAGCACCAAGCAGGATTACACGTAAAAGGCGTAATTGAGAATTTCCAGAGAAAGGATGTCTGGGTAAAGCCCTTGCTTGATGAAGCAGGCATAAGCACAAAAGTAATTTCAGAGAAAAGCCTGCAGCACAACAAAATATTCATAATAGATAACACGACAATAATAACAGGGAGCTACAACCCGACAAGAGCCGCTTACACTATTAACGACGAGAACATACTTATAATAACAAGCCAGGGCCTCGCGAAAGAATACGCTGATTACTTCTACAAAATATACCACTCAACTACTTGAAGCTCTTGCTCACACTTTCAGACCAAAATGAAGGCAAGTCATTTTCTATAAAGCCAATAAACTTATCAGAGTAAACCAGCGCAATACCTTTAATGCCGGCGTGCTCCCTGAAGCCTTCTTCGTGTTCAGCATAAATATCCGCTATAATCTTTCGCTCAAAGCTCTTCTGCAACAAAGAAGACTTCTTCAGCACAATGAAGTCTGCCTGCCTCAAAGTGTTAACCTCCAAGCTACTCGAATTCTGAGAAATGAAGACTATAGTAAGACTCTTATGCCTCGCAACAAACAACAACTCAGAAAGCATCCTATTCGCAGAACTCATAAAATCCCTCGCAGAAAACAATATGCCCCCCTCATCTATAACAACAAAGCTGTCATTCTCCAATTCATTCACATGCTCAACAACAGTAATCCAAGCAGGCAAGGACTTCCTTGAAAAGCCCATAGCAAAGCACTTCTTTTTTGCACCCTTAAGATTCTCAGCCAAGCTCAAAGCAAAAGCGCTCTTTCCGCTGCCCCTCGCCCCCACAACAACACCTATCAAGGAATCAGACTCTTTCAACGACCTCCAAAAAGAATTGAAATCTCCCTTAAAAGACTCAACCAGCATCGGCTTAGACGAAGCCCTCCTCTTTATTTTAAGCATGCCAGGCCCCTCAGATGCACTCTTAACTTTCTTCCTCAAAGGCCTGTACAACGACCTGAAAAGCCAGATAAAAAACCTTCCTATAGAGCTAAAGAAAAGAAATAATGCACGCAACAGGAAAAAAACCAACGTACTAACAAGCGTTAATAGCCCTCCCTTCTTTTTCTTTTTAGCGCGCTTCTTAGCCATAAATAAGAGTATAGAAAAACATTAGTATAAATATGTTTCCAAGAAAAAAATTTATAAACAAAAACCCATTCTGGTGCCCTGTGAGGGTGATAATATGAATATACTGAACATAGTGCTCAACGAAATAAAAGCGGCAAGGAAATCCACGCCAAAAGGAAACATAAACGTAACCAACAACGTAAAGATCTCCGATTTAAACGAAACAAGCATAGGAACCGACAAGACAAGAAAAGCCATTAACGTAGGCTTCATGTACACATCAGAATACGCGCCGAACATAGGCAACATAGAGATAAAAGGAGAAGTCCTAATAATAGAAGACGCAAAACAAGCAGACAAACTCCTGGATGGATGGAAGAAAAACAAGAAACTAGACCACGAAACCGCAGCAAACATACTCAACAATGTGATGAACAAATGCACATTCGAAGCATTATTCCTGTCAAGAGAACTTGGCTTGCCCGCACCAATACAGCTTCCAAGGATAAAGCCAGGCCAGGAACCAGAGCCAAAAGCCAAGAAGTAATATTCTTTTGCCAATTTCGATACATGAACCCCCAATAGCACTAGCTTGCCAGCCATGCCAACATATTCTGGGAGCAAACAAAAGATATATAAAAACAGCCCCCGTCCCGAGAAAGAATAAAACGATTAATAACCAAAAAAATTTGCAGGGTACAAAAAAAATGGAAGGAACAAAGCTCAAAGTCTCAGAAGCAATACAGGACGATGTAAACAAAGGAATAGTAAGGATAGACTCCAGCTACATGAAGAAAATAGGCATCAGGGAAGGCCACGTAGTAGAGATTACAGGGCAGAGAAAAACTCTTGCCGTATCAGACAGGGCTCTGCCAGGAGACATAGGCCTGCCAATAATACGAATGGACGGCTTGCTAAGAAGAAATGCTAGGACAGGCATAGGCGAAGTCGTTACTATAAAGAAAGCCGATGTAAAAGAAGCAACCAAAGTAGCAATTGCTCTTGCAAGGGAAGATGTAATGCTAAGCACGAATAACCCCGCAATATTCAAGTTAGGATTGCTTGGAAAGCCCGTGATGAAAGGAGACATAGTGGCGATGAGCCATCCCAGGAAGCCCCACGGCATGAATGAAATGTCAAAAGTCCTTGATATGTTCGGCAAGATGCGAGGCGATGAAGGATTCTCAGGAATGTTTGGATTGGCCGACCTGAAATTCTTGGTTGTTGACACGCAGCCAAAAGGCGAGCCAGTAATAATAACACAGAACACGGTTATCGAGTACAGGAAAGAAAGCGCGAAGCTGGACGAGGAAGAAAAGCCAGCATTCGAATTCAGCTATGAAGACGTAGGCGGGTTAGAGGAAGAGATTAAGAAGATAAGGGAAATGGTAGAACTCCCGTTGAAGCACCCAGAAGTATTCCAAAGACTGGGGATTGAGCCTCCTAAAGGAGTTTTATTGCACGGCCCCCCTGGGACAGGAAAAACGTTGATGGCTAAAGCGGTGGCAAACGAAACAAATAGTAATTTCTATGTTGTTAACGGCCCTGAGGTGATGAGCAAATTTTATGGTGAGAGCGAAGCAAACCTCAGAAAGATTTTTGATGAAGCCGAAAAGAATGCTCCAAGCATAATATTCTTTGATGAAATAGACGCAATTGCCTCGAAAAGGGAGGAAAGCAAAGGCGAAGTGGAAAGAAGAGTTGTTGCGCAGCTGCTTTCATTAATGGATGGTCTGAAGAGCAGAGGAAAA
>PWWA01000013.1 GCA_003562145.1 Candidatus Woesearchaeota archaeon
AAAAACGGTATTCCAATCCCTGTTATTAACCCTGAAACTTATATTGCCCAGGTAATTCCCAAGTGTCTCAAAGACACTATAATTCAGCTCAAGAGCACTGCCAGAAACATTATAATAAGAAATATTAATCACCGGAGCCGTCAAGTCAACAGTGTAATTGAAAACACCACTAACATTAGAATTGCCAGCGTTATCAAAAGCACGTAACACAACACTCACATTGCCCGTAACACTAACATCCTCAAAAGGAAAGAACTCAACTCCGCTCTCAAAAGCAACCCATTCTTCATCATTCACAGAGTATTCAGCAGATCCAATGCCTGAAAAACCTGGTGTTATTAGCACTGTTAAGTTCTCGTGCTTTCGGACAAGGCTATTGTTTCCTGGCAGCAAAGACATATCAATAAAAGGTGGTGTAACATCAACTGTGAAATTCACGCTGGTTGAATTAACATTGCCATACGTATCATTAGCCCAAGCTGTTAAGGAATGGTTGCCCTCAGGGAATACAATGAAAAAAGGCTCAGAAGCATTATATGTAATATTTTCGCTTTCATTCCAAGCAAACCAAATGCTGTCCTCATCATCACCAGAATAAGTTATGTTAACAGATATATTAGTATTATTATAATAATCCTCTACTGGGGAAATAATGTGTATTCCCGGGGGGATAGTATTAACACTAAATGAAATACTAGTATAATTAATGTTTCCCGCGCTGTCGTTAACCCAGACAAACAATGTGTTATTGCCCTCGTTAAAATTAATCATTGAGGGAGACTCATAAGTCTCGTTTGTCCCGTTAAAATTAAACCATGTGCTATTGTGGTTATCATCAGTTACTGATATGTTAAGGAGTATGCTCGCGTTGCTATACTTTCCCCCTTCTAATGGCGAAATAATAGTTATACTTGGCGGTGTTGTATCTATTGTAAAAATAGCCGTTTCCGAGTAGAATTCCTCGCCTAAGGTATTATTCGCATAAACCACTAACTCATAAGAACCGTCCTCCAAGCCAGTCACGTTGCTCGGAGTGCAGCCCGGAAGCGTTGTATTGGTCTCGTTAAGGCTGTCTTTAAGCTCGAACCAGCAACCATCTAGCTCTTGCGGGCTTGAAACGCTATAATCCAAGAAAACGTTGTCCGCAGTAAAATAAGAATTGTTTAACGGGTGGATTATTTCGATTGTGATATTCGATTCCATGACATTCACAATCCACTCTAAAGAATTGTTTTTTTCCCAGTTGCCAACAATAAAAGTCACATTGTAATCGCCGGGAGTTCTCTCGGATGCATTAAAAGTATACGCCTGAGCTGTTCCGTTAAGCGAACCGTTCACATGCCAATAATAGCTAAGAGTTAAATTATTGTTATCATAGCTTTCCTGCGTGAAATCAACAACTCCTATTCTGGAAACAACAACAATCTCTTCAAGGGGCGAATAGCTTGTAATCTGCGGAGTAGAATTAATTATGCTGATGAAAAGAGTTAACTCATTTTCAAAATAATTGAGGGACTCATTATGCCTAAGCGTAACATTCCAATACCCCGGAAATCCAAAGAACACTTCCTCGGAAATATTAGGTGTGCCCGTGGCATTAACACTGCCATTCAACAACAACTCCAACTCACTCTCTCCATCAAAAAGCAACCCGGTTATGTTAACCAATCCCGAATCGTTAATAGTAACGTTGCTTGAAGTTCCGTTCAAAAGCAAGCTTATATTAGGAAAAATTTTGTTAACAGAAAAATTTCTTGTTTCTTCACTAAAAAAACCATCAGTATTATTAGCCCATAAACTAACAATGTAATCCCCTGCATAAGAAGGCGTTAAATTAACCTCCCCAGTCTCATTAGTAGAATTGTACAGCAAAGTCCCATTCTCATAAGTAACATTAAAAACAACTGAAGAAATATTATTCAATGCACTCCAATTAATATGAATGCTTTCCCCGAAATAAAGTTCTGAGACATTCAAATACAGCGTAAGATTAGGAGTTCCCGCCATTTCCATGATTGCTTGCAACACATCTATCCTTGAATAAGTCCTGGTAGAATCATTTATTTCCTTCCCCGTAGCATTAAGAATATCTTCCAATTCTTTCGGAGTCTTAGAACCCCCTGTAATTTCTAAGTATTGGCGCATTATCGCAATAGCACCAGAGACATGAGGAGTAGCCATGGAAGTGCCTGAAGATGTAGCGTATGATTCTGAAGGTGTTGATGAATTAATATTGCTGCCTGGAGCCGCGATTATATCTGTAAAGTTTATGTTTCTGAAGGCATAGCTTGCTATTGCATCTGATTTATTTGTGGCAGTTACTCTCGTTGAATTAGTAATGCATGCAGGACTTGTAATTCCAGCTAGAGGGTTGTTAAACCCGTTCCCTGTGTTTCCTGTTGCGGTTACAACAGATATGTTTTTTGCTGTAGCTGCATTTATAACTTCAGCATAAGCGGGTCCTAATGCACTCTCGTTTTCATCACAATACGTGTAGTATTGTCCTCCTCCTAGGCTCATGCTTATTACGGTTATGTTGTACTCTTCTGAGTTGTTAACACACCAGTCTATGCCTGAAATTACATCACCAGAATCTCCAACACCTTTTCCATTTTCATCTTTCATTGCTTTTATTACGACTATGTTTACGTCTGGTGCTACTCCTTTTATGTTTCCGTTTGCTGCGGCTATTCCTGCTACATGTGTTCCGTGTCCGTTATCATCCATGCAAGCAGAGTTGTTTATCGTACAGTTTTGTACGTCTGCGCCATTATTTAAGAATCTGTATCCTGCTATTACTTTGTTTCCCCATCCTCCTCCGAGGTCTGAATGATTATAATCTACACCTGTATCAATAATGCAGATTGTTTGTCCTGCAGCTGTTAAATTAATTCCATCTATTTGTAAATTCCATGTTTGGTCTGCGTTTATTAATGGAATTGAGTCTTGTAGTTGCGTGTAGACTTTGCCGGTTTTCATTATTCTTTTGATTAGTCCGCTTTCTATTAGTTCTTCTAGGTCTTCTTGTGTTAGTTCAGCTGAGAATCCGTTAAAAGATGTGTATTGGTGTCTGGTTTCTCCTCGCATAATTTTTTGTGTGGCTTGGCTTCTGATGCTTGAAGCGCTCATTATTCCTATTTGTCCTTTTATTTCTTTGGAGTCTTTTAGCTGTATGATTACGTTCACTGTTCCTTTTTCGTTTAGTTCTTCTAGTATTTCTGGGCTTATTTGTTGTGCGGTTGCTGTGCTGGTTAGCAGGACGAGTACGAGCAGGATTCCTAGGATTGGTGTTTTATTCATTGTTGGAGATGTGTTGAATGGGCCTGGGTTTTTATTGTTTTCGAGTTTTTCTTTAGACTTTTAGCGTGGTTACCTTGCTCACGCCGTGCTCGTCCATGCTCACTCCGTATAATGTGTCGGCTTCGCTTATTACGCCGTCGTTATGCGTTATTAGTATGTATTGGGCTCTTTGGCTGTATTCCCGGATGAGCTTGGCGAACCTTTCAGAATTCTTCTTGTCGAGGGTGGCGTCTACTTCGTCTAAGACGTAAAACGCTGCGGGCTCATGTTCCTGGATGGCGAATAGGAATGCTAGTGCTGTCAAGGTTTTTTCTCCGCCGGACAGGCTTCTTATGTCCAAGTATTTTTTTCCGGTCAGCTTGACTTTTATGGTCATTCCGCCGTTGAACGGGTCTTTGCTGTCCTCTAATTCGAACGTCGCGGTTCCCTTGTTGCTTAGCATATTGAATATCTCCTTGAAATTATGGTTTACTACGTCATATGTTTTCATGAATAGTTCTTTTTTCTTGCTGTCCACTTCGTTTATCATTACGAGCACGTCCTCTTTTTCCTTGGAGAGCTTTTCTTTTTTCTCCATTAGCTTTGTGTATTCTTTTTCAACGTTTTCGTATATCTCTAGGGCGCGCATGTTTACGGCGCCGATGTCTTCCATCATTTTTTCGAAGTCCTTTATTTCTTTCTCGATTTCCTCGATTGGCTTATCTTTGTAAAGGGGTATGCCTTCATACGTTTTTTGCTCTTCTTCCAGGCCTGCGAGCTCTGCTTTTATCCTGGCGAGTTCCATGTTTTGGATGTTTATCTTCTGTTCCTGGCTCCTTACGCCGTCATTGTTTCTTAGTATTTCGTTTTCGTGCTTATTCATGTCTTCCTGGTGCTTGTTTCTTTTGTTGAACAGTTCTTTGAATTGTTCGTAGAACTTCTTTTCCTTGGCTTCCTTTGAAGCCAAGTCTTTTTCCTGTGTCTTTGTAAGTTTCTCTAGCTCTAATCTTTCGGTTTCAAAGTCTTTTTTCTCCTTATCGAGCTGCTTGAATATTTTTTGTATGTTTTCCTGTTCGGGGCCGAAGATGTTCTTTTTCTCGGATTCGCTTCTCTTTATGTCTGTTTCTAATTGCCTTATTTCTTCTTTTAGTTCTTGTTTCTTTTGCTCGTAACTGGTCAATTCGGCCAGCAATGCAGGGTTTCTTAGCTGGTTTATTTCTTCGCGGAGCTTTTGCTTTTTCATCTTTGTATTGGCCAGCTCCCTGTTTTTCTCGCTTACGTTTTCTGTTATCCTCTCGATTTCTTTGTCAGTTAAGTCTATTAATTTTTTTAGCTCGTTCTTCTGGTTCCTGTCCGCGTTCATGTCTTCTGAGTCCAGCCGCAATGTTTTTTCTAGCTTTATGATTTCCCCTTCCAGGCTGGCTTTCAATGACCTCAGGTTTTGTATTAGCTCGTCGTTGTCCTTGCGCTTCTGTGTTACATTTGTCACTACGCTTTCGAGTTCCGTGATTTCTTTTTCCAGCCTATTCATTTCTTGCTGGGTTTCTTTTTCCATGAATCCAGAGCCAAGTCTATGCCTGTGGCCGCCTTGCATTGCACCGCTTGTCTCCGCTAAGTCACCTGTTAATGTTACCATTCTCTGGGTTCCGATGCCCATTTTCCTGGCAACGGATATGTCGTTCACGACTAGGGTGCTTCCGAATACGTATTGGAATGCTTTTTCGTATTTCTTATCATAAGAAACCAGGTTGATCGCGTAATCCACTACTCCTGAAGCGCCTGGTTTTCCGCTTGGGGTGGCTTGTCCTTTTATCTTGTTTAATGGTATGAAGTTTGCTACGCCGAGCTTTTTCTGTTTGAGGTGCTCGATGCATTTCGCGGCTGTTTCATCAGTGTCGGTTATTATGCTTTTCAGCCTTGCACCTGCGGCTGTTTCCAGTGCAACCGAATGCTCTTTTTCCACATTTCCCAGCTCCGACACGAGCCCGTGGACTCCTTTCCATCCCAGGCTTAGTATTGCTTGTATGGCTTGCCCGCCTGCTGCGTGCTCCCTTATCGAGGCCGTCCTGGCTTTTAGCTTGCTGTATTCTTCTTTCCTGCTTAAGAGTTTTGTGTGGGCGGTGCTTTGCTGGCTTGCGAGGCTTGAGTCTTCTGATAAAGCCTTGTTTAGGTCTGTGGCGGCTGTCTTGAATTCGTGTTTTAAGTGCTTGAGCTTGTCAAGGCTTTCCTTGTTCTCTTTCTCTGCTGATAGCAGCTTCTCAATTTTTTCGTCTATGCCTTGCAATTTGTTTTCCAGGCGGTCTTTCTCCCGTAGCTTTTCCTGCTGTTCTTCCCGTAGCTTGTTCACTTCATCCTGCAATGCCTCTATTTTCTTGTCTGCTTCCTCTATTTCCTTGTCTTTCTCGGAAGCGTTTTCCATTTTGTTCTTTTTCTTGAATGCTTCTATTTTCCCTTCTATTTTTTGTATTTCTTGCTCTTTAGCTTTTATTTCCTGCCTGGTTTTCTTGTCTGCTTCCTCGAGAATCCTGATTTTATTGGTGACATCCTTATTGCTTTCCTCGAGTTCTTTTTTCCTATTCGTGATTTTTTCAAGCTCTTGTTTTATCGTGGTTATTCTTTGCTTGTTAAGTGCTAAGTCAACTTTTAGCTTTTCGACTTCTTTGTGCAATGCCACTTGCTCTTTTTCGCCTTTTTCCTCTATTTCCCTGTTTATCAGGTCTATCTCTTTTTTCTTTGCGCTTATCTTTTCTCTTAGGCCTTGTGTTTTTGATTCGAGTTTCTCTATGTCCTTTTTCATGGATTCGATTTGGGTTTCGATTCCGTCTTTTTTCTTTTCCCTGTCCTTGATTTCCTTGTTGTTCATCGTGGCCTTATTCCTTTTGATTTTGTCGTCTAAGTCCTTGAATTTCATGGCTTTGTTGCGGTCTCCTCTTAGCTCTTTCAGGTACGTTTTTCTTTCTGCGAGTATTATTTCGGCTTCATTCGTTTTTTCTTCTACTCTTTGCAGTTCCCGGAGTGCTTTCTGTTTTTTTTCTTCGTATACGCTTATCCCCGCGATTTCTTCCACGACTTGCCTTCTTTCAACCCCTGACATTTCGACTAGCCTTACGATGTCTCCTTGTAGTATGATGTTGTAGCCTTCAGGGGTGATTTTGGCTTTGCTTAAGAAGTCTAGTACTTGTTGCCTTGTCACGTTTTTATCGTTTACCCTGTACGTGCTTTGCCCGTTGCTCTTTATAATCCTGGTTATTTTTACTTCGTTGTCGTTTTCGTTGAATTCTTTCTCTGTATTGTCGAGGTATATGCTTACTTCGCCTGTTTTTGCGGGCTCTTTTTTCTTGCCGCCGTTGTACAAGAGGTTAGCGCTTTTTTCTGCTCTTAGTCCTTTGCTGCCTGCTTTTCCGAGTACGAAGCATACTGCGTCGAGGATATTGCTATTATGAACAATTATATTGTTTGCAATAAAGTTGTGATCTTCATCAACACATAAGTCGTAAACCCATTTTTCTTTAGAAGTTATTGTTTCTATGCTTCTGATTTCATCCCAGAATATGTGTGAATCTGTCAGTGTTTTTAGTATTTGGACTGTTTCAGTGTTTTTTACAAGTAATGTTCCAAGAAGCTTTTTTATTCCTTGCCTGCTGGGTGTACATCCGTTGTATACATATGACTCTAGTATTGGGTAGTTTTTTCTTAGATTTTTTACTTTTAGATTGTTTTCTTTCGCTGCTTTTTTTATTAGTTGGTTAGCTTCTATTAGGTCTACATTTGTATTGCCTTTTCTTCCCTGCATAAACCGAATTTTTTCTTGTTTAGCTTCGTGTTTAGGGCTGATTTTCTCGTAGAATAGCCTTAAGTTTTCTTCTCCGTATATGTTGATTTCGTCGTATACGCCGCTGAAACCTGTGTTTGTGGCGATTTTTATCGTTGTTCTTTTCCTTGGATTTATTCCTAGCCTTAGCAGGCATGACTTTATGCTGTTTGAGAGGTTTTTGCTCTTCGTAGTTATGTGTATGCTGTTTTTCGATACGTATCCATCTCCAGAGTATAATGCTCCCAATAGTTCTGATATATGTTCTTCAGAAGAGTTTTTTAGGTACGTATTACTTATTGTTTTATTTTCTGTATTGTTGCCCATGCCGAGCTTTTGAAGTATTTTTATTAGTGCTTTAGAGTATGTCAGGACGTCCCAGCATCTTGGCTTGTATTCATTTACCGTTGTCCTTAAACCAAATTCTTTTTCCATACAGTACAAGTAGTCTTCTATTAGTTCTTCTGTTCCATTTACAAATCTCACTTGGTTCATTTTTTCGTTTGCTATTCCTTCTGCTAAGAGATATCCCAGAAGCCGTGATAGCTCAGGAGTGTTTCTCCAAGGCATCCTGCAAGTTTTTCCAGTTGTCTTTGTCTTTACTTCCTGAATTCTTTGCATTATTTCATTGTCTTTGTAGCCTAGCGTTCTCATCAGTCGGACGTAGTATGCAAAG
>PWWA01000029.1 GCA_003562145.1 Candidatus Woesearchaeota archaeon
CTATTAAATTCTTTCTTGCTTTTCTTTCTAAAGATGCCATCTGCAACTTCATACAACACTATTTCTGTAGTATATATTTTTTGATTCTCGTATTTTAAAAGCGCGTTCCTGACATTCTTGTCGCCTCTTAAGTAATCAATTATTGCTGTAGAGTCTAAGCAGAGAATAAGTCATCCCTCCTTTTAGCTCTATCCCTGTTCATTGCTCTTCTCTCTTCTATGGCTTTCTTGACTTCTTCTGCTGTTTCCTCTGACCAGCAACCGAAGAATTCTTCTATGCCTTCTTCTTTCTTTGTAATCCTCCTAATAGTATCAGAGAAGGACTCGGCAGGGAGTTTTTCCCTTGCTAAGGCTTCATAAGCGTCTTCCATAATAGTAATTGTTTTGGTAGCCATAAACATATGTGTACACGTAGACATATATAAATTTTGCTGAAAAAATTATGTTTCTTAGGAAAAGATCTTTATTATTTCTTTTTCAACAAGTATTGTTTTATCGCTTGATAGTTTCCCCGCGGCGTATAATACGATGTTCTTGTCTGCTGTAAATAGTTTTGATGCTATTACTCTGCTGTTCTCAAGCAAGCTTCCATTAAGTACATCTTTATTTGTTATTGCTACCGCGTGTTTTTCTCTGATGGTTGACTTTGTGATTTGGCAAAGTATCAAGTCATCGCCATCAAGACTTGCTGCTACGAGGGCAGGCCTTCGTTTTCTGTCAGACAGGTCTGAGAATGGAAAGGGAACTATCACTATTTCTCCTTTTAGAGGTTTTTCCATGCTTCCTCATCTTCTTTGGTGTTCCAGTGCTTGGAAAGGGCTTTTTCGTTTACTGAAGCTTCTTTTAAAGCCTTTATAAAATTGCTTGCCGGTCTAATTTCTATTCTGTTTGCATAGGATATTATCACTACTTTTTCCCCGGTCCTGAAGCCTTTTTCCTTTCTCATGCTGCTAGGTATGGATATTTGTCCTTTTTCTGTTATTGTTGCAGTTTTCATGTCAATCAACGCACATCACCTTGCTTGTAAGAAAAGTAAGGAGTTTTTATTTTTTGCTGAAAAAAAAAAAGAAAAAAAGGTTCAAGCCGTTAAGGCCTGAACATCATCTTCTTCAACAGAAACAGCTTCCTCATTCCTAAGCACAGCCTCATAATAAGCCGCTGGCTTAATAGTGGTTATCTCAACCCTGTGGATGAGAAACTTTCCGTCCTTGCTCTTCGAAACCCTTGACCTCATCAAAGGCATCTGCTTCAACTGTTCTTCTCTCTTATTGCTTAAACCCATTTTATCACCTAGAAAGCGATGAAGACAGATTTTTATTAACTATTTCTAAAGAAAAACCGGAAGACCAAACAAAGAAACCGGAAGAATACCAATAATAATAACAAATACTTTAGGAGGAGAACAAAGGGAGAGCCTGCCCGGCGAGATAGCCAGAAACCACGCCGATAACGAAACCAGTAAAAACATCCAAGGCATTATGCCTCCCAAGCTTAACCCTGGCAAACCCAACAACCAACGCCACCACAAAAACCAATAGCAAAGCTTCCAAGGCGAACTCATTAAAAAAAAGCACGGCTCCAAGCCCTGACAATCGGGCAACGTGTGCTGAGGCAAAACTCCTAGCCTCAACCCTTGCAAGGAAAGCCCTAACCTTGGACTTATCCGCGCCCTTCCTAAGCATCTTCCTCTCAAAGCTCTTAACTTTTCTTCTTTCGCCCTTAAAGAAAATCCTTAAAACAAAGATTAACGCCGAAGAAATCAGCAACACAAGCAATAATTCCAAAGAAATATTAGTAGGGAAAGCCAAAAACGAGAAAACAACTAATGCAAGGAAGACAATGGAAGAGCCCAGCAGGCTAACCAATGAGTAAAAGGATTTGATTATCATCAACAGAAACACTACATGTTGCCCTTTATCAATTTTGCGATAAAAAAACCTTCCGTCCCAGTTTTATGCGGCCAAAATCTCCTAGAAAACTTTAAAGAACCATCTAATTTCTCCCCGAAAACACTTGTAAGCCCAGGATCACCAACTCTTAAACCAGTATCAATAAGGGAAACATCAAATTTCTTTAAAAACCAATCAATCACCAATTCGTTTTCCTCAGGCTCCAAACTACAAGTGCTGTAAACCAACACGCCGCCAGGCTTCAGGCATTTATAAGCAGCTTTCAACAAGTCCTTCTGCACCCTCGCCCTGTCCTTGAAGTCCTCAACGGAGCGCTTAGAAAAAAAATCTTTTTCCACACAAAAATTCCCGCTGCAAGGAGCATCCAGCAGTATTTTGTCAAACAACAAGCCAAAATCATCAGCATACCTAGAGTCTTTTTTATAAGATACGACGTTCTTAACAGAAAGCCTTTCAACGTTATTAGCCAACGCATCAAGCCTCTTCACATTAGAATCCAATGCAACTATAACTCCTTCGTTATTCATCCACTGCGCCATCTGAGTAGTCTTCCCCCCCGGGCTCGCGGCCATATCCAACACCAAATCACCAGGCATAGGATTAAGGACCTCGACGGGGAGCTGGCTTGCTGCATCCTGCAAATAATAAAAGCCCAGCAGGTACTCAGGCGTAGCCCCAAGAGAAAAAGAAGACTTGTAGTAATAACCGTGCTTGGCAAAAGGAATCTTTTCAAGCACGACATCCTTCGCCTTTAAGCGCTCCGCTAATTCATCCCCACTTATTTTCAAGGTGTTAACCCTTAAAGCGCCCCTAACAACCACATCCCCAGGAACAAAAGATTCGCCGAGCAAAGAATACCTTTTAAGCAACTTCATGAACAACACATAACAAGACATTATTTAAAAGCATTTCCCAAAAATTATTTAAAAGATTAAACCCTGATAGGATAAAAACACTTATTTTAGAGGTGCAAAAAAAAATGAAAAGAGCATTTGCCACGGCATTGTTATTCCTCTTGCTTGCCAGCCTAGCAACGGCGCAAGAAATAACGGAAGAGGAAGAACAAGAAACCAGAGTAATGGACGAGATGCACGGCGCAAAAGCAAGGCTTTTACAGCTGGAGAGGGCTATTAAGCTCAAAATAGACCAAGGCATGAACGTCCTTGACTTCATAGAGGAGAACTATGAAGGCGCAGACACTGAAAGGCTTGAAGAGCTGCTTAACAACCTAGAACTATTAGCCGGGAAAGTAGCAAGCACAGAAATCGAGGGCAAAACACATGAAGAGCTAGCCACAGAATACATCGCCCTAAGAAGGGAAGCCAATAGCATAATAATAGACTTCAGGATGGAAGCAAGTAGCATAATAAGCTCAGAAAGGCTTGCGGAAGCAAGGCAGAGGGCTGAACATGTACGAAGCGAAGCATCCCAGAGGCTGGAAGCCCTGCAAGAAAGAATAAGGGAAGAAGTCCGCGCACAAAACGAGGAAAGGCTCCACAACGCATTGCAAGCAATGGGTGAAAAAGGCGAAGAAATAATGGAACGGCTCCAGGGAAGAGAGATAGACAGGGCTGAAGCCGAAAGAATCATAAGAGAAACATTTAACGAATACAGCTTAGAAGAAAGAATGATTGCAGCCCAACAACTAAGGGAAAAACTCCAAGAGATGGCACAGGAAAGAGTGAACGCGTTAACACAAGCAAGAGAGCAATACCAGGAAAGAATAGATGCAGTCAGGGCAGAGATAAGAGTTGCAGCCGACGACATAGAAACAACAATAGAAGCCCTAAGGCATAGGATAAGCCAAGAAACCTTAACGCCCCGGGCATCAGGGTTCAACGCGTGGTTCGAAGACGGCTACTTATACTTCGAAGGAACCATAGACAAGCCAACACCCTGCCATACACTAACAGTTTCAAGCAGCGCAACAAGGAGCATCCCGCCGCAGGCAAGAACAGATGTCAGGATGACCTTAGACGACCAGGAAATATGCGCCCAAGTAATAACCCCTGAAACAATAGAAGGCAGAATTGCAACTAGCTACAAGCCAAGCAGCTACACATTATACTTGAACAACAAAGGCGTATTCAGGACAGCGGAAATACCGGACAGGAGCTGAGAGGTGAAAAAAAAATGAAAGCATACATAATCATGGCAGCATTGGCAGCACTGGTCTTAATAGCAGGGTGCGGCCAACAAGAAATAATTGATGACACACCGCCAAGCCCTGAGACGACAGGAGACGCAGAAATAGATGAAGCAATACAGGAAACAATGGAAGACTTCATCGATGAAAACGACGTCGAGCTTGAAGAAATAATATAATTTTTTTTATTTTCATTTTTTTATTTCAAATACTATTTGCTTGTTCTTCTCATCCAATGATACAAATCCAGGCTTTCCTTTCAAGTATTCCTCGATTTCTTTCCAGGGCTTCTTTTCAGAGCGCATTTTTTTAACTTCAGACATTATTCCTGCAAAGAAAGAGTAGTTCTCATAAATCGCTTCAGCGGCCCTCTGGTTCTCAGAAGCTGCCTTTTCGAACTTCCCGAGGTTCTTCTCCTGCGCACTAATAATGACGGAAGCCTTATCCTTGGCCTTAGAGGACTCGCTTGTTTCCAAAACCAGTTTTTCCTCAAAGAAAACCTCGTCCAATCCCTCGCTGAAAGAACCAAAAGACTTCTCCTTATCCTTTATAGAAGCCATACGTACAGGATACACGCGTCCTTTAGACAGGAATGGGCTTGGCTCCTCAGAAAAAACATTTTTTACAGCGCTTACAAGGGCTTCCACGCCATCACCGGATAAGTCCCTTGGAACAACGCTTTTCTCCACTCCACTCCTCAAAACCAGTTCCTCCGCGTAAACACCGCCGAAGCCAAGCTCCATGGCAAGGCATTTCACGACGGGCTTGTCAGACTTCAGAAGCAATTCCTTCACTGAATCAAAATCCAAGCTCTTAACATCTGGCTGTCCACGAGGAAAAAAGTATTCTTTCCTCGGCAAGACATCCCTGTCCTTGAAGCGCTCATTCCTCAACGGATGCATAGTAACAAGGCTATCCCCTTCCTTCCTGCAAAGGACTACGTTGCCAGGCTTCAAGACCTCGACTACGAAGAACAAATAACCATGAACTTTTGACTCCAGCTCGAAAACAATAACCCTTTCAAAGCCTTGTTGATATACTGCCTTTACAATAGCATTAGCTGTGTACTTCCTGAGGAACGAGCAGAAACCAGGGGGAATCCTAGGCCCTGAATAAGACTTA
The DNA here is from genome assembly GCA_003562145.1 of Candidatus Woesearchaeota archaeon. Classification (GTDB taxonomy): domain Archaea; phylum Nanobdellota; class Nanobdellia; order Woesearchaeales; family 21-14-0-10-32-9; genus PWWA01. Next base: position 5,178 of record PWWA01000029.1, read on the forward strand.
GAAGTAAAATGAGCCAATCCGGGAACAACAACCCTTAAATGCTTTTTCCCCTCCTTAGTATAAAACCTGAACACGAATTCTTCCTTACCCCACTGGTACACCTTTTCGAGCTTCCCCAAAACCAGGCCCTGAAGCTCCAAGGAAAGAAAGTGCAATTCCAAAGCAGACAATTCCTGTGCCATAAAGGCATAGAACAAGGATAATATTAAAATAGTTTCCCCTAAAAAAGGCTCTGTAGAAAATCTCTTCGTTTTGCAGTCACACCGATCGTTATCTAGACGAATAAGCCAATTCTATTACTGTGGCATCCCTAAAAGCAAGGCTCGCCAGGCAACACTTTTTCTACAAAGCCCCCTATAAAAAACAATATTTAAATAACACCAAGATAGTACACAATGAATGAAAGGAACTGATTTGCTAACCGAAACCACGTACTACCTGCTAGTATGCTTCCTAGTGCTATTCACGGCAGGCGTAGCATTCCTCTTAACACCACTACTGCTCCTCGGAGATATAGTTGTATCCGCGATAATAACCATCATCGTCGGCCTGGCATTCGGGGCATTCATCGCGAGCTTCATAAAAATGCTTGACCAGCTGACAAAGCACCACCACGCAGGCATATGGATAATAATAAGCGCAGGCGCGCTCCTCAGCTTTACATCAATCTACTTATACGCTTCAAGCGATAGGATGACAGGAGTTCTTGGCTTCGCCCCAATGCCAAACCCTTTCTTTATAGGAGCATTATTCGCAGTGAGCTTCTTAGCCCCGCACCTGCTAACGTTCATAGAAGAACACAAGGCAAAATGAAAGGCATGACTCTAAAGGAATGGACTAATGCATATGTTAAATACAAAGACATGATTCCGAGAAACATAGAAACAATACAAGAAACCGAGAAAGGATTGCTTGTAAAGCAAAAAAACGGGGGAGAAATAAAATATCTATGCATGGAAAGCCTTGAAACACTGCTCCCAGGCAACATAATGGGTGAACGCGTTGTATGCCTTAACACAAAGAATAATGTTGACTGGCTTACAAAGAACTGGGACCAAGTAAAAGACAAGAAATCCATTTTTATATTCGTAAACCTTGACAAAGCGGAGAGCTGGGCCATCAACCCCTTGCTCCACAGCGCGATAACAGAAAAAAAGTCTCTGAAGCAAGGACTGAAAGCACTCTTTGAGTCAATACCCGAAGTTTCTCCGTGAATATTAAGAAAAAGTATTTTAACAAAAAAGGTTTTCTATCGGCTAATGAAGGAAGAAAGCAGGATTAGCACAGGAACAGACGCAATTGATTGGTTACTCGAAGGAGGGTATGAAAGCGAAGTGCTCACAACGATTTACGGCCCAGCCGGCTCCGGGAAAACCAATATTTGCCTTGCGTGCGTTGCGAGCAACTCCGACAAAAAAGTAATCTATATAGACACAGAAGGAAGCTTTAGCGTTAGCCGCCTCAAGCAAATCACGGATAACCACGAACAAGTGTTCAGCAACATAATAATCTTAAGGCCTACTGATTTTAACGAGCAAAAAAAAGTTATAGACAAGCTGAAAAGCATAGTCACGAATAAAATAGGTATTATAATAGTTGACAGCATAGCAATGCTTTACCGCTTAGAAGTCGGAAAGACCAGGGAAGTCCACAAAGTAAACAAAGAGCTAGGAGTGCAATTAGCAACACTTATACAAGTCGCGAGGAAGTACAAAGTCCCTGTGCTGATAACAAACCAGGTTTACGCTGATTTCGAGGACAAGAACAAGATAAACATGGTTGGCGGGGACATCTTACGATACGCTTCAAAATGCTTGATAGAATTGCAGAGGAACAACGGGGAACGGAAAGCAATACTAAGAAAGCATCGTTCTTTGCCTGAGGGAAAAACAGTCTCATTCAGGCTAATAGATACTGGATTAGAAGAAATCTAGGAATAAATATTGTCCTTTGCTTTCCCATCTGATTCGGCTACATGCATCGTTCTTTCGCACGCACCGCAATTATACAATAAAACTCCTTTATCCTTGAGTTCTGCTGCGTGGAGATCAGGCACACCCATTATTGTAGAGCCGCAGCCGTAGTCTGTATAAGCAATATCTACGAGTTCGACTTGATGCGCCGATGCCTTGTTTAATGGCCTTGAGTGTGTTTGCATGCCCCTGGGGAATATTACTTCGTATAAGTCCATCATGTTCTTAGATTCCTTGTGCAAATATTCCTTTCTGAACCAATCCATGTTTTCCCCGTTGGTTTTCAGCCTGTGCATGTACCTTGAAACTACTTCTGCCAAGGCATCATAGCTGAGGGCGCCTTCGTTTACCAGTAGCCTTCCCGACCTTACCACGCCAAAGTTTTCATCAGGGGGAAAGGCCGCTTTTAATTCTTCTAAAGAAACAACTCTTCCATTGAGGCCTTTGTAATCGTGGCACTCATGCTTCCACAGGCTTTCCTCAAGATTTCTCAGCTTTAAAG
>PWWA01000055.1 GCA_003562145.1 Candidatus Woesearchaeota archaeon
CTATTCTCTTTTATAACAATTTTTTCTTTGGGCGGTATGTTATAAAGAAGCCAATGTAGCCATGTTCCCATAGGTGCGTCAGGGTCATCCATAATTAGGATAACGCTTTTTGTGCCTTCGAGGATGTTGCTTATTATTATCTCTGGGTTTATGTCTTCCCCGTCACAAGTGTATTTTGGAGGGATTTTTTCTCCATGCTTGAATGCGGGGCTTTCAACTATGAGTTCTTCCATTTAGACCACCTCTCATGTTCAGATTGATTTGGTTATTTATTACTTTTTGTGTAAATAATTCTTGTTGGGTGATGTGTGAAAAGTTTATTATGGGCTCTGGTGCGCTTCTTTTCCAAACAAATAAATTCTATATGGTAAATAATTCTTTCTTTTTAACAAAAAACATTATAAATGAAATCTTTATACCTGACGATAATTGAACCTGTAGCGCAGCCTGGATAGCGCGACAGCCTCCTACGCCGATGAAAAGCCAAAAACTTATACCAATATGGTAGGAAGAGAGTTAGCCGAGGCAGAAGACAGCTGTAGGTCGGGGGTTCGAATCCCCCCAGGTTCGCTTTCATCAATATAATTGTTAACAGGTATTTGTTCATGGACAAAAGTGCAAAGAGAAAATTGTTTGTAACACTAAGCGTGCTCATAGGTTTATTAGCTATAGCTTACATATTCTCGGTTATCTCTTTGGATGACGTTTACAATGCATTAAAAGGAGCCACTTTTCACTTAGTAATATTGTTCTTGCTAGTGCAACTATTGCTCTTCCTAACGCTTACCTGGCGCTGGCAAGTAGTCCTTGAAAGCCAAGGCATAAAGAACATAAGTGTTTTCAAGCTTCTCAGCTACAGGCTTGCGGGATACGCGATAAGCTTTATCACCCCCGCGGCAAAACTAGGCGGCGAGCCTGTCAGGGCGTGGTTATTATCAAAGAAAGAATACATACCTTTCAGGAAAGCCATGTCCGGCGTAGTAATTGACAAGACAATAGACTTAAGCGCTTCAGCTGTTTTCTTTGTTTTCGGAGCACTGCTAGTATTAATAAGCTATGCCATATCCCCGCAGATAAGGCAAATCCTTATAATCGCCGCTATAATATTCCTTGCGATTGTAATAATATTCAATTATAGGATGATGAGAGGCAAAGATTTTTTCTATAAATTATTTACTTTTACAGGCTTGTCAAAAGTTAAGTCACTGGATGGCTTCAAGAAAAAGCTTATAGATTTTGAAGGCCCAATCATAAAGTTCTACCACAAGGACAAAAAGCATTTCTTTCAAACAATAATTATATCTGCCATGGCTTGGATACTTATGTTTATAGAGTACAGCATCCTTGGGGATATGGTTGGCGTGAACTTAAGCCTCATAGAGATATTTCTAATAGTAAGCTTGGTTGGCGTGGCCATAATACTGCCAGTCCCGATGGCCCTCGGCACTTTAGAAGCAGGTCAAATAGGAGCTTTCGGGATAATAGGCTTAGGCGCAGCTACAGGGCTTGCATTGGCAATACTTGTAAGGATAAAAGATATTGTTTTCGCAGTTACAGGGCTCTTAATACTGGGCTTCCACGGCCTAAAGATAAAAGATGCTGTTAAAAAAACGGAATACCTGACTTCAAAGAATAAAAAATGAACTTGCACGTAATCTCAGATGGAATAAGAATATCTCTCAGAGTGCAAGGCGCAAGGATTATTGGAGTGAAGCGCTACAAAGGAAGCACAGAAAAAATGTGCAGGCAAATCATAAACGATTCATATAACAAGAAAAAAAAATATTTTATGGTGAGCCACGGGAACTTCAAGGAATTCTATGCCCGGGACTTCGGAATATGCTGCGAATCCCTGATAAGCCTCGGCTATAAAGAAGAAGTCCGGAACACGCTTAAATACGCAATGGACAAATATGCTAATAATGGAAGGATAACAACGCATATAACCCCGTGGGGGAAGCCAGTGGACTTTCCACGCCATACGCCTGAATCAGCTTCTTACATGCTAAACTCATTAATAATCCTGGGCGATAAGGAATTAACGGAAGAATACAAGCCCTTCTTCAAAAAAGAAGCGAAAAAAATTTATGAGGAAGACATAGACAAAAACACGGGCTTGCTAAGAAAAGACAAATTATTTTCTTCAATGAAAGACTACTCAAAGAGGAAGAGCGACTGCTACAATAACTGCTTGCTTGCCTTGCTCGCAAAAAACCTTAAAAAAACAGGAATAAAAACACCCTTGGAAAAATATTCTTATCAGGAAACAATAAAGAAACATTTCTGGAAAGGAAAATATTTTGTGGATGACTTATCGGGCAAAGATATCTTGAGCGGGGACGCCAACGTATTCCCATTCTGGACCAAGACTTTTACTGAAAGAACAATGCTAAAAAAAGCAATAAAGTCAATACAGGAAAAAGGCCTGGACAAGCCATTCCCGTTAAAATACACTGCCAGTGAAGACACTCCAAAAGATTTTCATTTTGCAGACAGGCTCGTCCCTGGCTATGAAGCAAACAACGTCTGGATGCACCTCGGCTTATGCTACCTGGAAACACTTAGAGGAATTGATGATAAAAGGCTCGCGCAGCACTTAAAGCAATACGAATACTTACTGCAAAAACATAAAACTTTTTATGAAGTTTACAACGAAAAGGGCAGGCCCTTCAGCACGCTGCTCTACAAGTCTGATGATGCGATGCTCTGGTCAAGCATACTCCTAGAATTATGTAAAAGAATCAAACCTTAAGCTTTACCTCAACTTTCTTTTTGCTCTTAACCAATCTTATCTTATTCTTCATAATAGTGCCAAGTGAAGATAGCTCAGACATAAAATTACTGGTATAGCCAACCACTCGGTTCCTCTTCTTCCTTATGCTCTCAATAAAATCCTCAACACTTGTAGCTGTGCTTATAGTAACACTGTCTCCTATGGTTTTGATTATGTGGGAGTCGCTTCCACCAGTAACAGGCTTTTTTTCAAGCCCTGCCCATACAAGTCCTCTTATGTTGTGCTTTAGCTTTTGCCCTGCGTTAATTGCCTCAATCCCGTCAACCATTCTGAGAACAGAAAAATCCTTTTTTTTCTTAAGCCTCCTAAAAATGCCCTTTCCTCTCATTAACGGGTGCGGGAGAACCCTGAAAGCATTGTAGTCCTTGGCAATATCGAGTATGTAATTATAAGGAAGCCTTGTCCTAATCGTGAAAGCATTTGTCCTGTGATTTTTTATGTTTGGCTTAATATGCCTGTTATAGAATTCTTTTAGGTCATTAAAAGAGTTAAAGTAAAGCAACAAGTCTTTGTCTTCCAGGGAGGTTGCTTCCACGCCTGGTATTATGAAGATGTCAGGATACCTTTTTTTCAGGGCGAGGGCTCCGTCAATCTCGTTGTGGTCAGTCACAGCAACGCCTATCCCGAGGCTTTTGAGCTTGTCTGCGAACCTCTTAATCTTTGTATTGCAGTCATGACTGGCACGTGTGTGGGTGTGCATATCAACCACGGTGTACCTCTTTGTAAGCTTTGCATGATCGGGTTTTTCAAAAACAACGTTTTTCATCACAAATCCTTTTTTCAGGTGATTATATAAATATTACGAATTATCGTAAATGCTTTGAAACAAGATCGCTAACTTTTTTCCCGTTGGCCCTGCCTTTTAATTCCTGCATCGCCTTGCCCATTACGAGCCCTCGAGGCGCTCCTTTATTCTCAGAAACAATTCTTTTTACAATCCTCTCAATTTTTGATTCGTCCAATAGGTCATACTTTTCGAATTCGACTTTTCCCCTAACAGCAAATTCTTTTAGCACGTCGTTTGCCGCGCTCAGAGCAATTCTTCCCCTGCTTAACTCTTCAAGAAAAGAATCCTTTATTTTGAAGATGCTTATTTCTTTTCCTTCCTTCTTTGCAATGCTTGGAGCCTTGATAAGAATAATGTCCGCGATAGCAGTAGGGCTAAGGTTTTCTGAAGCGTATTTCTCGAAGTCTTTTTCAAAAGAATAATTGTTCCTGCTTTCAAACTTTAATGCTAATACTGCAAGGTCTTCGCTTAAGCCATATTCCTTTACTAGCTTCATCTTCCTATTTTCAAGCGTTATTGGAACATCTATTTCAACTGTTCCGGGAATAATTGTTTCTACATCAGTTTCCGGGTACATCCTATCCGCGCCAGGCATAGGCCTAAGATAACTGGTTATATGGTCTGGCTCTGCTTTCCTTACGCTTTCTTCAACTTTCTTTTTTTCCTTAATCAGCTTTAATTGGCGTTCAATCTCGTAATCAACAACCTTTGGTATGTTCTTGTAATCCTGAAAGCCCTTTATCTCTGTCCTGGCCCCTCCTTTAATGCTAATATTCACGTCCTGCCTAATGCTACCGATGCCTCTCATAACCTTTCCTGTGCTTCTTAGAAGCATCCCGATGTAGCCTGCTACCTTCCTGCACTCCTCGGGTGAAGTAATACTGGGAGCAGTTGCAATTTCCAGTAAAGGAATACCAAGTCTGGAAATATTATAAGTGTCTTTGTCCTTGCCTCTCTTAACTACTTGTGCGGCTTCCTCTTCAAGGCAAAGCGAATCAACATTTATCTTCCTGCCTTTTACCTCTACGAAGCCATCATAGCCAATCAGTGCAGTCCTCTGAAAACCTGAAACATTGCTGCCGTCAATAACGGTCTTTCTCATGAACTGGATTGAATCAACAAGTTTCATATTAAGAAGCTTAGCCATAACCAATGCAGTCTCTAGAGCTTCCATGCTGACATAGTGTGGTGGCTCATCATCAGCCTCAACTAAGCAAGAAGAATCAAAATAGCCTTGGTATTCGAACACTTTTCCTTTCCTGTGCTCATGCAAAGCAGCCAAATCCACATTCCCGGTTTCGCCTGCGCTAGCACGGAGCCTCCTAGTAAAAACAAAGTCAGGCGCATCCTTCCTGATAATCGCGGGGCACTCGCAAAATAGCTTTTTTCCGCTTAACTGCTGATGTATTTCTAGGCCGCACTTAAAGCCCAGTTCCTCATAATTCATACTCCTCGACCTCGCTCCTCTTGCTTATTTCTCCGCGGAGGTTAGCATGATAAAGCTTTTTTGCTTCGTTCCGAGAATAATTGCTTAGAAGCCAGGCCAGCTTAACATAAGCAGTCTCCGTAATAATATCTAAGTCGTGCCCGAGCACTCCTGCTTCTTTAAGGGCTCTTCCAGGGGAATAAACACTAAGGTTAACCCTTCCCCTAATCGTCTGAGTAGTCATGCACAAAACTTTTTTATCTGCAAAATCCTTTATGAAACTCAGTATTTCCTTGTTATGCTCGGTGCTCTTATCAATAAAGCCTATGGGGAAATGCCCTAACCCTGTTCCTTCAAGTACTAACCCGTCGAACTTCTCGTAAGGCTTAAGCTCTTCAGGGGCAAGCCCAGGTCTTGAACGGATAATACCAACCCGTATTTTTTCGTTGAACGGCTTGAATGAAAAATTCCCGTGTGTACTACTAGCTTCGTCTTTGTAATCAATCTTTTTATTGTTGAAATCAATGGTTGCGAAGGGCTTGGTGTTTATGCTCTTGAATGCATCTCTCCTTGTGCTGTGCATCTTCTTCGCGTTAACCCCTTTGAGAAGGACGCATTTTTCATCATTCATGTTTTCGTGCATGCAAATATAAACACCAGATGATTTAGTATTAGTTATAAAGTAAGCGGCGCTCAGCAGGTTAAGGGCTGCGTCACTGCTAGGCCTGTCACTGCTCCTCTGGCTTCCTACTAACACTATTGGAATAGGAACGCATTCTAATGCAAAGCTTAAGGCGGCACTCGTGTAGTGTAATGTATCTGTGCCATGCGTTAGTATTATTCCTTTAATTTTCTTGTCTTTCAACGCTTCAACAATTGATTTTCCTAGCATATTATAATGGTGGAAGTTCATATCATCACTTGGTATGTTGCTAACAAGCTTGCTCTCAACGCTTGCCAAGTCCATGAGCTCAGGGTACATACCAACTAAGTCCTCCGGGGAAAACCTTGGTGTAACTGCACCTGTAGAATAGTCGACTTTGCTCGCGATAGTTCCCCCGGTATGGAGTATAAGGATTTTGTGAAGTTTTTTTGAATCGTACTTTTTAGTAACCTTTTTATCCCTACTAATTTTCCTATCTACCACTTCCTTGTATTCTGTTATATTTTTTTTTTCAAATCCAGCATTATAACCTGACTTAAGCTTTAGGAATACATGGATGCTTGTTTCTGATACAAAAACTCCTTCCATCACAGACTTATCTTTAAGCTTAACAACGTATTTTTTTCCCTGGACAAAGTCTTTGTCTTCCATAGTATGGGAACCGGGAATTTTATATATAAAGGTTTTGTATTTGTTTCGTTGAGAAACATTTATATATATGTCAACGAGCTTTTAAACCAGGTTCTAAAAGGAGAGGTGCTTAATTGAACGATAAGAGCAAAACAGACAGCAAAGATGAAAGATACTGGTTTGTTAGATCTATAAGCGAGGCTTTGGATGAAACAAGCTCCTCGCTGCAAGGCCTTTCTGACGGTGAAGCAGAAAAAAGGCTGAAAGAATATGGTCCGAACACTATTGCTAAGGAAGAAGGCTTTAAGTGGTGGAAGAACCTCCTAGAAAAATTCAATAGCTTAATTATTTACGTGTTATTCGCGGCTGCAATTATATCTATTATATTTAACGAAGTAGTAGAGTTTATAGTTATAATAGTTATAATATTGATAACTGCTTTGATGGGGTTCTTCCAGGAATACAGCGCTAATAAGTCTATGCAGGCATTATCGAAATTGACTGCTAAGAAAGTCGAGGTTCTTAGGAATGGGAAGCGAAAGGAGATTTCTGCTGAGGAACTAGTTGTAGGTGATGTAATATCCTTGAAAAGGGGTATGATTGTCCCTGCGGATCTAAGAGTTGTTGAGTGCTCAAATCTTTCCGTTGATGAAGCTATACTAACAGGGGAGTCTGTGCAGAAGCATAAGATAACAGGTCAGATAGCGCATAAAGATTTGTCTTTAAGTGACCGGGATAACATGTGTTTTGGGGGTACAAGCGTGACAGGAGGGTCAGGCAAAGGCTTGGTAGTAGAAACTGGTTTGAATTCAGAAATTGGAAAGATTTCTTTAGCACTAAAGAAGATTGGTAAGACAAAGAGTCCTTTGCAGAAGAAAATCGATGTTATGGGCACAAGGATTTCTTATATGGTGATAGCAGTATGTGTTTTCTTCTTCATAGTCTTACAGCTAAAGCAATTCGAGTTATACGAATCATTGATTCTGGTTGCAGCGGTAATGGTAGGAGGTATACCTGAAGGTTTCCCTTTAACATTGACTCTTGCATTGTCTAATGGTGTTAGGCGAATGGCTAAAAGCAATGCTATTGTAAAAGACCTTAGCTCAGTAGAAACATTGGGCACAACTACTGTTATATGCACTGATAAGACAGGAACTCTTACAGAGAACAAGATGCGCGTCCAAAAATTCAACTTGTCTCTGGATAAAGAATTCAGCGTTGATGGCCATGGTTATGACCCTGAAAGTGTTTTCACAGCGGACCACAAAGTCGTAACCAAGGAATACTTCA
>PWWA01000079.1 GCA_003562145.1 Candidatus Woesearchaeota archaeon
ACCGCCGCCAATGGGGTCAACCGCGTCGCTCGTTGGGATGGGGCCAATTGGCAGCCTCTGGGCTTTGGCTTGAACAGTACTGTCACCGCTCTGAGTTCAGACGGGACAAATCTATATACCGGCGGCAGTTTCACTCTACGGTGCGCCAACCCGGACTGCTCCTCTACCGCCGCCGCCAATGGGGTCAACCGCGTCGCCCGTTGGGATGGGGCCAATTGGCAGCCTTTGGGCTTTGGCGTAAACAATACGGTTCTCACTCTGAGCTCGGACGGGGCAAATCTGTATGCGGGTGGCAATTTCACCCGACTATGCAACAATGCTACCTGCACTGCTACCATCGCCGCCAATGGCGTCAACCATGTCGCCCGTTGGGATGGGGCCAATTGGCAGCCTTTGGGCTTTGGCGTGAACAATTCGGTTTTCACTCTGAGTTCAGACGGGACAAATCTGTATGCCGGCGGCGTTTTCGCCAGACTGTGCGACAACGCGGACTGCTCCGTCACCGCCGCCAATGGGATCAACCACCTCGCCCGCTGGGATGACGCCAATTGGCACAGCCTGGGCACAGGCGGACAGGGAACAGATAGCTCGATTTCGGCTTTGGCCTGGGATGGCAACTATTTGTATGCTGGTGGACAGTTTAGAGCTGCCGGGCTGTGCGTTGGTTGCAATCGTATCGCTCGTTGGGATGGTACCGCCTGGCACTCTCTGGGCCACGGCCTAAATAATTGGGTTCGCACGCTCAACTCAGACGGGACAAATCTATATGTCGGCGGCACTTTCACCCGACTGTGCGCCAACGCCGACTGCTCCGCTACAGTCGCCCCCAGTGGATTTAACCGCGTTGCCCGTTGGGATGGGGCCAATTGGCACGTGCTCGGCTTTGGCGTGAACGGCACTGTTACCGCTCTAAGTTCAGACGGGACAAACCTGTATACCGGCGGCAGTTTCACTCGACTCTGCGCCAACGCCGACTGCTCCACTCTTGCCGTCGCCAATGGGGTCAACCGCCTCGCCCGTTGGGATGGGGCCAATTGGCACAGTTTGAGCTTTGGAGTTAACAGTGGGGTTGAAGCCCTGAGTTTAGACGGAACAAATCTATATGCCGGTGGCGATTTCACCTTGCTGTGCGCCAACGCCGACTGCTCTGCTACCGCCGCTGCCAATGGCGTCAACCGCCTCGCCCGTTGGGATGGAGCCAATTGGCACGCCCTGAGCTTTGGCATGGACAATACAGTGTCCGCTCTGAGTTCAGACGGGACAAATCTATATGTTGGCGGCTGGTTCACTAGACTGTGCAGCAATGCCGACTGCTCCGCTACCATCGCCGCCAATGGCGTCAACCGCCTCGCCCGTTGGGATGGCGGCAGTTGGCACGCCCTGGGCTTTGGCGTGAACAATTGGGTTAACGCTTTGAGTTCAGACGGGACAAATCTATATGCTGGCGGCGTTTTCACTCTACTATGCACCAACGCGGACTGTTCCGTCACAGGCAACACCATAAGCCGCGTGGGTCGTTGGGACGGTGCCAACTGGCACACAATGGGCAATGGGTTAAGCGGCACGGCATTGGCTCTAGCCTGGGATGGCGACAGCCTTTATCATAGTCTTTACGTCGGCGGCGGGTTTGGCGTGGCCGGCAATACCGCTTCGGCACGCATCGCCCGTTGGCGGTTGGCGGCGGTTTGGGACGGCGAAGGAGGGGACAACAACGCCGCTACGGCCGCTAACTGGAGCGGCGATGTCGTGCCTTCGTCCACTGACGTCATCATTTTCGACAAAACTTCCAGTAAGGAAGCGGTTCTTAACGCTGGTTTCCCAACGACGCTGCGGGGCATGGTCATTGAAAATAGTTATGGCGGGGTTATCACCCAGACGAACAATCTGGCGTTAACGGCCGATTTGCAGGCGCACGGTGGCGTTTTGCACATTGCCGATCCGGACGACCATAGTTTCACCGTTGGCGGAGAGATTTTTCACACCGGCGGCGTATTGCGCCAGGCGCGGCCGGTAAACAACGCTTCTGTCCCCTTCCTGCTCATTGACGACGGCGCGGCCAACGTCAAGTATCGCGGCGTCGATCTGGACACAACCGGCAACGCGAACGACCTGGGCGACGTGACGGTATCGGTACGCGCCGTCAACAGCGCCGCCGGTAGCTACTGCACCGTAGACGGAGATGGGTCGCCAGCTTACGCTGACCGCTGTTACCAGATTTCACCGATAAACAATGGCCCGGCGACAGTGCGTTTGTGGGCGCTGACTGATGAGTTAAACGGTATTGCTGAGGACGATTTGTCGGTTTATCGTTTCGTTAGCGGCAGTTGGGTTGAGCTTGACGACGGCCGTCTTACGGGCAACGATGGCAATGGTTACAGTTTCGCCGAAGGGAATACAGCGGGCTTTTCGCACTTTTTGTTGGGCGACCGTGATGATACGCCAACGGCCGTTTCCCTTCAACACATTCAGGCACAAGCAAATAGCACCAGGGGCGCAATTGCCGTTATTTTTGTCATGCTTTGTTTATTATCGGGCGTTGCCCTAAGCACATTAAGGAGGGAATAATGAATTCCAATTATAAGTCAAACAGACCTGTTCTTTCTCTACTGATTGTTTTCTTGCTGGCGTTTAGTCTATTAAAACTGATGTGGTTTTCTCTACAGCCATCTTCAGTTCAGGCGACTATGGCCACAACGTATGTTGTGACCAAAACGGCCGATACCAACGATGGCGTTTGCGACGACGATTGTTCCTTGCGCGAAGCCATTATTGCCGCCAACAATAACCCAGGTATGTCCACAATTATTGTTCCGGCCGGCGTTTACCTGTTAACCATTCCCGGCCTTTTTGAAGACGAATCGGCGACGGGCGACCTGGACATCACCGACGATCTTATTTTGCAAGGCGACGGGATTGACCAGACCATTATTGACGGCAATCAACTAGATCGCGTCCTGCATATCCATAACAGCAACGTGCATATTACCGGCGTGACGATTCGCAATGGCGACCTGTCGCCCTATCCTCAAACAACGGGAGGCGGTATATTGATTGATAGAGGATCGCTTTCATTGGTCAATGTGAAAGTGTCCGGCAATAAGGCATGGCGCGGTGGTGGGGTGGCCCTGCTTGACGAAGGTTTTCTGGAAATTGACAACAGTGAAGTAAGCGGCAATGAGATCAGGGGGTATATGGCTTACGGAGGAGGCATTTATGTTGCTTCCGGTTACCATGAGAATGAGGATAGCTCACTAATCATCACCAACAGCCTGATTAGAGAGAATATGGCCATAGGTGAGGGCAATCCCCCGGTTGGCGGCGGTATCATGGTTCATGCCCCGTGGTCGAAGCCGGTAACAGCCACCATAGCGAGTTCCGTAGTCGAGTTCAATGCAATTCACTATGTGACCAGTTGGGGCGCTGGCGAAGGCGGCGGTATTTATTTCAGCAACGACTCTGGTCCAGTGTATAGACCTGGGGGATTATCAATTATAGATACGGTTATACGTCACAATGTGGCGGATAGCGCGTCAAACCAGGGCGATAGTCCGTCTGCCGGCGGCGTTTACTTTTTCGGGAACCGCCTATCCATTGAAAACAGCCAGATCATTAGTAATACTGCCTTAAGGGCTGGCGGGCTGGAGTTTTCCACTACCTACCAGGGTGAAAGCTATCGTATTGCCAACAGCAGTATCAGCTACAATCAGGCAACAACCGGCTCTGGCGGCGGCCTGATCGCATCGGTAATGCCTGACGCAGTGCGTAATTATCAGCTAGAAATAGAAGACAGCATCATCAGCCACAATTATGCCGCTCATGATGGCGGCGGCATGTCTCTGGGTGGAAATATAATACTGACCGATACAGTTATCGCCCATAACAGCGCCGCTATGAATGGCGGCGGTTTGACTGGGGGCGGTCGCCTGGTTCGCAGCGCCATTCACCACAACAGCGCTGGCGGAGATGGCGGCGGTATTCATGGGTCCGATGTTTTGCTTGACGCCAGCGTGGTCCACCACAATACGGCGGGCGGCAGCGGCGGCGGCCTCATTATGCCTGCCGCCTATAACCCACCCCCGGTAGCCAATATTATTAACAGCACCATCAGCTACAACACCGCTGCCGAGGCGGGCGGCATTCACCATGCCGTAACCAGCACCAACGGCTGTTTTGGCGCTTTTCTCCATCTCAAAAACAGCACTATTGTTTATAACACGGGCACAACGGCCGTTGGCGGTCTGCTCAGCGACCCCGGCGGATCAGATGATCCCGAGTGTACACCCGGCAAAAACCCCGGTATTTTGGGGGAAACAACACTGGTCAATACCCTGCTGGCCCATAATAGCGGTGGCAACTGCAATATTTTCACCAGTGACCAAACGGTATCACTTGGTTACAATCTTTCCAATGACGCCACCTGTCTCCTTCTACAAGCCGGAGATATTGTGCAGACAGACCCTCAGATTGGTCCTTTGCAAGACAACGGCGGCAATACGCTAACGCACGCGCTGTTGGCGGGAAGTCCGGCAATTGATGGCGGTACGGATGCTCACTGTCCGCCCACAGACCAGCGTGGCATTCCCCGCCCCTACGGCGCACGTTGCGATATTGGCGCTTACGAAGCGGAAATATTACAGCCTTATCTGTACGTCAACCCCAACGAGCTTACCTTTACGGCCGTTGCCGACGCCGCCAGCCCCACCCCACAAACCATCACTGTTGCTAACAGCGGCGCTGGCGAACTCACCTGGACGGCTAACGAAACGATACCCTGGCTGACGTTGGGCAGCTACGGCGGCCCGGCCCCATCGGTTATAACCGTAACGATTGATACGACCGGGCTGAATGTCGGCGATTATGCTGGCCAGATCACTTTCGAGAGCGCAGCGCTCGGCAGCCCACAAATAGTCGATGTCACCTTGCATGTGATAGATGTTGCCACGCTTCTGCAGAATGGTGATTTTGAACTGGGTCGAGACGGCTCCTGGCAGAACGATTACTTGCTGGCCGAGGCTTATCAATTCGCGGAATATACCATCCCATATTCCGGGAACTGGAGCGCGTTCATGGGCGGCGTCAATGGTTTCGCCGACTCAATTTCACAGGTCATCACACTGCCAAGTGGCGCTAGTGATTTAACGTTGAGCTATCATTACTTCATTCAGTCAGTTGAAACACAATGCCAGTGGGACCGGGCTGAGGTTCGCCTGAATCAGGTCGTGATAGAAACCCATGGGCTATGCACAGCAACCAATACGGCTGGATGGGCTATGAATAGCATCAATCTTGATGACTTTGCCGGCCAGGAAGTTAATCTCCAATTCTATGTTGAGACAGACCACCTGTTTAATCCCAGCCTCTTCTTGATAGATGACATCCAATTAGGTTTTCTACAGCCCTCAGTGAGTGCAAACTACACGAAAGGTGCGCCGGGCAGTTACTTCATCGTCACTGCGGCCAATTTTCCCCCCGACTCCCCGGCAACAATAAGCGCTAACGGGCATCTCTTGACAACGCTCAATACTGACTCGACCGGATTGCTCAGGTTTATCCTCCACGCTGGCGATGGCGTAACACCTGGTTTGTATGACATTGCCGTTAGCGCCAATCCTTCAGCCTCAATAACAGTTCGTCTGGATGGAAATGCGCCTGTATGGCCACTTGAAGGGGAAGACCCGGTCATTGACCTGCCCGAAGAGATTGAGCCAATTGAACCGGGCAGTTTCATTTACCTGCCCATCATACTCCGATGAGGGGTGGCCAAACCGCTCCGGGCTTTGTGCGGGTGGTTGGGAAAAGGATCTGAGCGGGGTGAGACGCAGGTACAAGGAACTGCGTCTCAACTGGCTGCTGCGGTTGGAGCGGAAGATCCTCGCCCTTTCCCACGGCATCTACACCATCATCTACCTGGGACCGACGTTGGCAGTAACCAAAGATTTATTGTGGGAGAAGACACTGCTGCTGGAGAAGCGGCTGCGGGTTTTCTGGAAGAAGCGGCGGACAACTTGGGGCATATTAATCAGTTGCGGCAGGTGATGCTTGGTCTGATTTAGCGGCTGCGGTTGTGGTCGGGTGCCAGAGCTGACTTGGCGTCGTTACAATGCGGCGGTCATGGTGACATAGCCGCGAATCGCCACGATTGAGTAGAGCCCACCAGCATTGGTCGGTGGCAAAAAAACCACCCATCCCATATTGGTTGCTACAATTTGTAGGCGCTCTTTTCGCTGCTGACAAGCTGCTCGTATATCCACGATTCGAGAACTGGAACCTGACCTCCACCAACCGAAAGTTTACGCTATCTGTTTCGCAAAGATTGGGTTGTTATAAAAAGCAACAGTGACATTTGTCACTATATTATGAACCGAACTTTTGCTATGCTGCATTTTAGCGCAATATACCCCTGCGTTCCGGGGATGCCGTTTATTTTTTGCTTCTCATACAAGGGATGAGCATCATGTCTGACAATCGAATAACCCATCTGTTCTTAAGTGTTATAATGGCGCTTCTGTTTGTTGCCTTATTCCACATGGTCATTGTCAATGTGCCCCCTCAGTCTGCTCTGGCTCAGGGGGTTTTTGCTGGAGGGAGTGGTACAGCAGAAGACCCTTATCTGGTGGCAACGGCCGTTGATCTGGACAACGTTAGGCACCATCTCGACGCCCACTTTCGGCAAATTGCCGACATCAACCTGGGCATCGCGCCGTTTAACGAGGGGGAGGGCTGGCTGCCCATCGGCGACGCCGCCAACCGCTTCAGCGGTGTATTCGATGGGGATGGTTATGTGATTTATAACTTGACGGTGAACCGTCCGGCCGTCAACTATCAAGGCTTGTTCGGCTACCTGGACGGGGCGACCATTAAGCGCGTCTACCTGGAAAATGTCAACATCCAGGGCGGGCCATACAGCGGTGGGCTGGCCGGGTACGCCGACAACAGTGGCCTGGCCTTCATTCGCCTGCGCGGGCAGGTGGCGGGCGATTCTTATACGGGCGGGGTGACGGGCTTCATGAGCGGCGGCAGCCTGGGGCAGGCCAACGTCGCCGCTGCCGTGCAAGGCGACAATTACACCGGCGGGTTGGTCGGTTATGCGACCAGTGCCGCTCTTATCCACCAGAGCGGCAGCCTGGGGGCGGTCGCGGGCGGGCAGTATGTCGGCGGGCTGGTGGGCTATCATGTGTCCGGCAATCCCGTTATCGCCGACAGTTACAGCCGGGCGGCCGTTAGCGGCCATAGCTATGTTGGCGGGCTTGTTGGCTATATGTCCACTGCTCACATTGACCGCAGCTACAGCACCGGCGTGGTGACGGCGACGACGACCACCTATGTTGGCGGTTTCCTGGGTTACT
>PWWA01000097.1 GCA_003562145.1 Candidatus Woesearchaeota archaeon
AAGCAACACACGAGGCAGATACGGAGAACAACGAAGCCTATACGAATACACCTAGTTGGGGCGAAGGTACCACGCCCTTCCAGGGCGTGCGGGTAGCCCCAACCTAACTAATGTTCCATATAGAAGGGATTTGTGTTTGGAACGATGAAGAAAACAACGGTCGCGACGAAGCAAATTCACCGACGACAAATCAACAAAAGCTTTAAAGAACAACAAACAACAAACAAGAACACACTCCACAGGAAACAAAGGGGTGGGTCGCCCAGTTTACAATATAAATTTACCAATTGTGGCTAAGACATAATACTAAAAACAAGAACATATTTTCCAGAAGAAAAATATTTATAAAACCTTGCTTTCTCCTGGAAAAAAACATGGTAAAAGATAATTTACACGGATTCTTCGAAAAATTCTTAGTAAAGGAAACAATATTCAAAAACAAAAAAGTCCTACAATCAACATACATACCAGAAGAAATAAGCCACAGAGACAAGCAAATAAAACAAATAGCACAAATACTTGCACCATCACTAAAAAACGACAAGCCCAGCAACCTATTCGTCTACGGAAAAACAGGAACGGGAAAAACCCTAACAACCAAATACGTCGCCGAACAAATGGAAAACGTAGCCAAGGAAAGAGGACTAAACCTACACATACTCTACATAAACTGCAAGTTAAAAAAAATTGCAGATACAGAATACCGGCTAATAGCAGAACTCAGCAGGTTCTTCGGAAAAGCAGTACCCCCAACAGGGCTGCCCACAGACGAAGTATACAACATCTTCTTCACAACCCTCGACCAAACACAAAAAACAATCATAATAATACTAGACGAAATAGACCAGCTCGTCAAAAAGGCTGGTGACGAAATAATATACAACCTAACCAGGATAAACGCAGACCTCAAAAAAACCCAGTTAAGCATTGTGGGAATAAGCAATGACTTGATGTTCGCAAACAACCTAGACCCAAGGGTAAAAAGCAGCCTTTCAGAAGAAGAAATACTATTCCCACCATACAACGCAGTCCAAATACAAGAAATCCTAAGAAAAAGAGCGGAACAAGCATTCCGGCCAAATACAATAGAAGAAGGCGTGATACAGAAATGCGCGGCTTACGCAGCCAGGGAGCATGGAGACGCAAGAAGAGCACTCGAACTACTAAGAGTCGCAGGGGAACTAGCAGAAAGAAAGAATAAGGAAAAAGTAGTAATAGAAGACATAGATGAAGCAGAGGATAAAATAGAGCGAGACAGGCTGCTAGACATGGTAAAAACACACCCCAAACAATTCCAAACAACACTATACCCCATTCTGTTGCTCAGCCAAGACACGAAGCGCCAAGTCTTAACAGGAGACATCTACGAATTATACAAAACAGTTTGCAACAAGACAGGACTAAGACCCCTGACACAAAGGCGTGTAAGCGACATAATAGCCGAGCTAGACATGCTCGGAATAATAAACGCAAAAGTAATAAGTAAAGGACGCTTCGGGAGAACAAGAGAGATAAGGATATCGCTAAGCAAGTCAATAGAAAGAAAAATGTTATCTCTCCTGGAAGAAGAGCTTAGCCTCAACGATCCAAAACAATTACAAAAACGAGTATTGTACTAAAATGGGGAGCATAATAAATTCTCTAATAGAGAAAGGAATACTTGTAAGCCCCGAATTGATGGAAAAAGAAATTGATGAATCACTTATAAAAGAAATAACAGAATTCTTCGGGGACAGCCTTGACTACTTGGACGAGGAAATAATAGAGAATTACAAGAAAAAAAAAGAGCGAGGAGAACAAAAAGAAATACAACCAGTAGAAATAATACAATCATACACAAACCCCCCAAAGAAAAGGACTTACCAAGACTTTGTAAGCGTGTTCAACCAGCGCTACGAAAACATAGCAGCAATGCTAAGAACGAGGCGAGAATTAGCAGGAACAACCACGATATCAAGGATAAAAAACAATTCCAACGACCGAGCATCAATCATAGGCATGATACAAGACAAAAACTATACAAAGAACCAAGCAATAATAATAACGCTTGAAGACCCAACAGGCCACGCCACGGCGATAATAAGGAAAGATGAAAACAACAAAGAACTATACAACACCGCAAACGACTTGGCGCTTGACGAAGTAATAGGTGTAACAGGAAAAACATCGGGAAACGCAGTATTCATAGACAGCATAATATTCCCAGATGTCCCGCTTAACAAAGAGGTAAAAAGGCAAAAGGAAGAAGAATACCTCGTCTGCCTCGGAGACACCCACTTCGGCTCAAAAGTATTCTTGGAAAAAGAGTTCCAGAAATTCATAGACTGGATAAACCTCCGTGTGGGTAGCGAAGAGCAGAAAAGCGTCGCGAAAAAAGTAAAATACTTAGTATTGACAGGAGACATAGTTGAAGGTGTTGGAGTATACCCGTCACAGGAAGACGACTTAGAAATAAAAGACATCACAAAACAATATGAAGAAGCCGCGAAATGGATAAATCAAATCCCAAGCCACATAAAAATAATAATAACCACAGGGAACCATGACGCTGGAAGGCTATCAGAGCCCCAAGAGCCGCCACCAAAGGAATTCGCCGGAGCAGTACATAAAATACCAAACGTAACCATGATAAGCAACCCAAGCTATGTAAATATAGGGAAAACCAAAGATTTCCCGGGGTTCGACTTGCTATTATACCATGGCGGGTCACTAATATATTATGCTGACAACATCCCAAGCATACGCAGCGCAGGAGGCCAGAAGAGGCCAGACCTAATCATGAAATTCTTATTACAAAGAAGGCACTTAGCACCAACGCACGGAAGCACTTTGTACTTGCCAGATGCGGAAAAAGACTACTTAATGATAGATTTAGTGCCTGACTTTTTAATAACCGGCCACATCCATAGGTCAAGCGTTTCAGACTACAGAGGCGTAATGATGATAAACGCATCTTGCTGGACAGAAACCACAGATGACCAAATCAAAAGAGGATTGGAGCCACTGCCTGCAAGAGTAACAATAATAAACCTTAAAACGATGCAGCCAAAAATCATGAATTACCTAAGCAAGGAAGCCAAAGAAAAAGAAAAAATAAAGCAAGCCAACCAAACAAGCTAAAAATGGAAGCAACACCACAAACAAAAAAATACTTCACACACTTGAAAGAAGAAGCCCTCAGAATACACAAAATAGTTGGTGATGCAAGAAAAAAAGGTTATGACCCTGAAGACTTCGTAGAAGTAAGGCTTGCAGAAAACCTGGCAGAGAGAGTAATAGGCCTTATAAGCGCCGTCGCCCCCCAACTCGCGGAGAGCAAAGCAATAAGCAGGATAATTGAGCTAGAAGAAAAATATGGTGCACTGGACTGGAGGGTTGCATGCCGCATAGCTCTCGAAATCGCGCAGGGAAAGCACGCGGAATTCAAAGACGAGAAAGAAGCCATAGAGATAGGGATACGGACTGGCTTCGCATATGTAACGCTTGGTGTGGTATCAGCTCCTTTAGAAGGATTCACAAGCCTCGATATAAAGAAACGAAGGGATGGCATGGGAGAATACTTCTGCATAAACTACGCAGGACCTGTAAGAGCCGCGGGCGGAACTGCTGCAGCAGTATCAATATTGATAGCAGACTATGTAAGAACGCATATGGGGTACGCAGAGTACGACCCTAACGAAAAAGAAATCAGGAGATGCCAAGCAGAGCTAGAAGACTACCATGAATATGTTGCTAACCTACAATATTATCCCAGCAAAGAGGAAAGCGAGTTCTTAATGAAGCACGTACCATTAGAGATAAGCGGAGACCCCTCAGAGAAATACGAAATAAGCAGCGCACTCTTAAAAGACCTTCCAAGAATACCAACAAACAATCTCAGAAGTGGTTATTGCTTAATCCACAGCGCTTGCCTTCCTTTGAAAGCGCCAAAACTATGGGCGAAGCTAAGTGAATGGGGAGAAGAAATGGGGATGAAACACTGGGGTTTCCTTAAGGAATTCCTCGCATTACAATCACAAGTAAAATCAGAAGGTGAGGAAAAACAAGAAAAGGCAAACATACTACCAGATTACACATACATAAAAGACTTGGTTGGAGGAAGGCCGGTCTTAGGACACCCGATGAGGCGAGGCGCATTAAGGTTAAGGTATGGCCGCTCAAGAACTTCCGGGTATTCAGCACAATCCGTTCATCCCGCGACGATGCACATCTTGAACGGATTCTTGGCTATAGGGACGCAATTAAAAGTTGAACGGCCAGGAAAAGCAGCAGCGTTTTCAAGCTGTGACACAATAGAAGGGCCTATAGTGAAGCTTAGAAACGGAGATGTGATTCTCGTAGAGACAGAATCAAAGGCAAAGGAAATCAAAGATGATGTAGCGGAAATATTATATGTTGGTGACGTACTGGTCAACTACGGGGATTTCTACGACAGGAACCATAAGTTAGTCCCTGTAGGCTACTGCCAAGAAATATGGATTCAAGAACTGGAAGAAGCATCTAATAATCTTTACTGGACTTTAGACCCTGAGAAAATATCTGATTTGATACCAATCGACCCAGAAAAAATCTGGTCCTTAATTAAAAATCCGTTAAAGACAAAAACAAGCTTTTCCGCATCCCTGGAGATAAGCAAGGCACTAGGCATTGCTCTCCACCCTATTTACACGTATCACTGGGGCGCCATAAGCAAAGAAGACCTGCTCTTGCTAAGAAAATGGGTTAAGACAGGGAAAAAAGAAGATAATAAGCTAATACTAGGCTTCAAGAAAGAAAAAAGGTTCCTTGAGCTAATCGGGTTACCCCACAAGCAGCCGAACAAAGAGTACGTCGTCGTGGAGAAAGACCACGCAGAAGCATTGCTATCCTGCCTTGCTACCATGGAGCCCGAAGTAGATGCAGAGAAAAAAATAATTTCTTCTCCAACCACGCTAGACGCGATAAACGCTTTATCACCAATAAAGATAAGGGATAAGTCAGGCACGTTCATAGGCTCGAGGATGGGACGGCCTGAAAAAGCCAAGATGAGAAAGCTCACAGGCAGCCCCCACGTATTGTTCCCTGTTGGTAATGAGGGGGGCCGGCTAAGAAGTTTTCAGGCAGCCATGGAATCCGGAAAAATACTTGCAGAAGTCCAGCTTTTCAAGTGCAATAAGTGCAATGATAAAACGCCTTTCAAAATATGTGAGAAATGTGGCTCCAAGACTATTTTGATAAGGCATTGCGGTGTTTGCGGGGAAACAAGTGGTTGTGATCACAAAAGCGTTTCGTATGCAAAGACAAGCATAGATATAACCGGCTTAATGAATTCGCTAAAGAAAAAACTTCGGACGAACATATTGCCAGACCTGATAAAAGGTGTTCGGGGCACGAGCAACAAGGAACACGTAGCGGAACACTTGCTTAAAGGGATACTGAGAGCGAAGCACGACTTATCTGTTAACAAAGATGGAACCATAAGGTATGACTCATCTGAGTTGCCCATTACGCACTTCAAGCCAAAAGAAGTAGGTACTAGCGTGGAAAAACTGAAATCTTTAGGGTACGAAAAAGATATATACAACACCGCTTTGGTAAACGAAGACCAAATATTGGAGCTAAAAGTCCAGGATATAATCCTGCCGTGCTCCCCTCTCAGCCCCGATGAACCCGCCGACGAAATTCTTTTCAGGACAGCTAATTTCGTTGATGAAGAACTAGAAAAAATATACGGCCTGAAAAAATTCTATAACTTGGCTTCAAAGGAAGACCTTGTAGGGCATTTAACAATAGGGCTGGCACCACATACATCCGCAGGAATAATCACGAGAATAATAGGGACTTCAAAAACACAAGGCTTTTTCGCACACCCTTACGTGCACGCAGCTATGAGGCGTGATGCTGACGGGGACGAATCCTGTATTTTGCTTTTAATGGACGCTTTCCTTAACTTCTCAAAGAAATACTTGCCTTCCAGCAGGGGAAGCACGATGGACGCCCCGTTAGTCTTGACATCCATGATAATCCCTGCGGAGGTCGACGACATGGTTTTTAACGTTGACACAGCGTGGAAGTATCCTTTGTCATTGTATAGGGCTGCAGATGAATACAAGCATCCGAGGGATGTTAATATTAAAAGAATAATTCATACACTTGGAACGGAGGACCAATACGAAAACATTGGCTTTACGCATAATACTTCGAACATTAACAGCGGAGTCCTTTGCTCGGCGTACAAGTTGCTGCCAAGCATGACAGAAAAAGTAAACGCTCAGATGGGCGTCGCTGTGAAACTGAGAGCGGTGGACGAGAAAGATGTTGCGAAGCTGATCATTAATAAGCATTTTATACGGGACACAAAGGGAAACCTTAGGAAGTTTTCTTTACAGCAATTCCGTTGCGTTGCATGTAACGAGAAATACAGGAGGCCGCCTTTAACAGGGACTTGCTCGAAGTGCAACGGAAAAATAATCTTTACAATAACTGAAGGCAGCATAATAAAGTACTTGGGTTACATGCTGGACTTAGCCGAGAAATACGACTTGGACCTTTACACAAGGCAAGTAATAGACCTTACAAGGACGAGGATTGAAGGCGTGTTTGGAAAGGAGCGGGAGGTGCAGAAAGGCCTGGATTCGTGGCTTTCAAGCACCTCTTAAGCAGGACTCTTTTTCTTCTCTACGCGTCGTCTTGTATGAATAGATTTATATACTTGCTTTGTTGCCTGAAAAACCCCTTTTCTTAGTGCAACAACCAATTTTTTTTGTGTTAGATGTGATTATGTTGAATACCACTAAGATTTCGAGGAAGGAATGGGCTTTGAGGATTGAGAAAGGCCTTAGAAGGCACGAATTTGTTAAGTCGAGGAGTCGGGCTGAAAGGTTTTTCCGGTGGCTGAACAAGCACAGGAATATATCTATACTTATTGGCTTGTTCGCAGTCCTTGTTTATCTTCACACTTGGGGTTTCAAGGAGTTGTTCAAGTCGTTGGTTACATATACTATTATGATAACTTTCTTTGCTACTTTCCTTGCAGCGATTACTAAGAAGAAATAGTTCATATTTTTGTGTAAAAGCTATGCCTGGCTCCGCATACCTGGCATTTTATGTAGTATATGTCTCCTTCCTTGCTCATCTTGGTGTCTGGTTTTCCGCATTCCTTGCAGAACACGAATTCGTCTGCGTAAGACTCGATTTTCTCATTTATTTTTTGTGCGGGTATTTTTGAGCCGAAGATAACTGCTTGGCCCCTGAACGTTCCTGGGGTTGCGAGCTCTTTCAAGACGTATTTTAGGAGGTGTTGCTGGTTTCTTCCAATAGTGCTTGCTATCTGGGAGAAGT
>PWWA01000082.1 GCA_003562145.1 Candidatus Woesearchaeota archaeon
ATTCCTTTTCCTTTATCCTTGCCAAATGTTATGGTTACCTTATTCTCCATTGAGACTTCTTCATTCGGGTTATTGACATCTATCCCGCTGTACCCCGTAGGCCTAGTAGAAAGAACGTCTCTTCCAAGATAATAAACAAGCACCGGAAGCGCCAAATTGTACAATGCAAACAAGTGATACCATTTCACTTCAGGCACGAAAGCTGTAAGCAAGGGGAGTATGACCAGGCCTAGTATTGGAAGCACTATTCCCAGCATGTGCAACGCAGTGATAGGGCTTTTTAGGTTATGCGTAAAATGGAGCATCTTTTCATATGTCTCGTCAAGTATTACGCTTAGCGCCTTGTCAAGCGCGTTCAGCCTCCTCGCATCATTGCTTTCATACAGGCTGCTCTCTATTAAATGCATGCTCTCTATGAATTCCGGGTTCCAATCCCTCCAATTCTGCAAATAAAAGTCAAGTGATTCCGTGACGTTGTCGAACTTTCCGGTTTCAATATCCCACATAACCTTTTTTAGGTCTAAGCTCAGCGGCGGTCCAAGGTGCTCCGCAGCGAAATCAATCGCCAGCTCCAGGTTAGGCGTATGCCTCATATATGTGACTACGTAAAACACCGATAAAACCATTTGGTTGCTTGCTTTCATCCTCCAAACATTAGCGATTATGAAAGGCAGCTTGCTTAGTGGCAGGAACATCACCAAACCCATTATAATTCCGAACATTATGAAAAAGAAATTGTCTGCGCTCTCCCCACCAGTTAATGCAAACGGCACTAAGTATCCAAATACGATTGATGCAAATATTATAAAGAAAACCATTAGCAGCGAGAAGCTTGTAACGCCTGTAGGGCTTGCGTTTAAATGGCTGATCCTTATAGCCTCTTCTATCTTCGGAATTTTCTTCTTATCAGGCCTTATAGGTATTGCTTTCTCGGCGAAAGCACACATTTTTTCGTAAAGGGATAGTGGTTTTGGCATGAAGGTTTTCTTGAAATTATCGTAGTCCCTGGTAGTTATCCTCATAACTTCCTTTGGGGTGTCACCCAGCTCCCTTGCAAGCCTTTTCTTGTACCTCTGCTTAAAATCGATGTATTCAAGGTCTTCTTTCTTCATGCCCAGCCTCTTCTTTTTCTTTATTTCAGGGTTTCTTTTTCCTGCCTTCTTATTTTCACTTCTTTTTTTAGCCACTCATGCCATTCAAAGAATATTTTTTTAACGTCAAGCTTCCCCGTATTGTTTTTGACTTTGTTGCTTATCTTATGGAATTGGTCGTTGCAGCTTATCACGAACGGTGCTTCAAGCATATCAGGGTCTTGTTCTTTATCTGAAGCATCAACAAGGGTTTCCTTGAGCTTAGCTCTAAGCATAATATTTTCCCATACTGCATCCCAGTTTCCTGCCCATTCCTTTACGTTCCCAGCTATGGCTTTTAGTATTTCTGAGTCTCCGTTTAGTAGGTCTTCGCTTGGTTCCAACAAATCTGTCTTAGAATTATACTTCATTAGGTCCACGAATCCCTTCTCCAGCAAAGGGTCGTTCTCCCAGTCCTTCCGCACCTCGCTTATCTGGGTTACCCTTCTCCACTTGTGAAGCCCATCAGCGCTCTTGATAGGGTTGGCTACAATGATTACATCTGTCGCCTTAAAGCTAGTTCTTGGAACGTCCAGGTCATTAACGACTCTGTCATACACGCCGTATGGGCTGTCCCCATGTATTGTTCCCGCGACCACGTTTGCAAGTGCGCCTACCCTCATTGCTTCGTACAGTGCCTTGGCCTCAGTGCTCCTGACTTCACCTATGATTAGCGCTGAATCCCCGAGGCGCAACGTAGTCCTTATTCCTTCATCAGCGGGCAACTCGCTAGTCCCTTTAGAGAGCGAGCTTGCCACTTTCATTGATTGTATATTGTACCCCAAGTCGCGTAACGGGCTTCCAGGCAATTCAAGCGTGTCTTCTATAGTGATAATCCTGAATTTGCGCATTATTTCCACCATTAGGCTTCCGAGCAAGCTTGATTTTCCGGCGCTCCTAGTCCCTGCCACGAGCAACGTCCTGTTCCCATCTATGATAAAGCTTAACAGCCCTGCTCCTAAAGCGCTTATCATATTATTTTTTACGAATAATGGAAGGGTCCACGGCTTGTCCCTATGCCTCCTGAAAGCGTACGCCAGCCCTGTAGGGTTCAACGGCTTGCTTATCACGCCTACCCTTGCGTTTGCCACGCCTGGAATCTCTATGTCTGTGTCAAGCACAGGGTTTGCTTCATCCAATGGCCTGCCGGATAATAGCCTTAGCTTGGATGCCCATGAATCCACGTCGCTTATGCTTGGTATTATGTTAGTTCTGCAATCATCATAGTCGCTGTGCACTAAGAATATGGGTGATAGGCCTGTAGGGCTGTTAATGGTAACGTCCTGTACTTTTTCGTCTCTTAGAAGTATTTCTATCAGACCAAACCCCACTGTGTATCTTATCAGGATTTGTGTGAGCTCCTCAAGATCTTCCTGTGTCAGCTTTACTTTCCTATAATTGGCAAGCTCTTCCAATAAATCAGATCCTACATTATAAAATATTTCCCGCATCCTCTGAGGGTTAACGAAGTCCTGTTCCTCGGGCTGGTGCTCGCTTAGTATCTTCCGGGCCATGTCCAGCAACTCATATTTTTCCTCGCTTAGCTTGAATTCTGGGGGCGTTACATGGTACAAGTACTGGACGTTATCCGCTAGCTTGAATAATATTACTTCTGTATCTCCTATGTTATAATTCATGATTTCCTCGGCGTCCCTCGGGTAAGTAGCCATTATCTTTGTAAACATAAAATCAGGCTTTATGCTTGGGCTGAACACTTTCCTGTAAATATCCCTATCCCCTACTTTGTACCCTGCAAGGTATGGCTGCATTATCTGTATCAGAGTTGTATTCTCCATGCTTTGCTTCAGGTAATCTATCAGCTCTAAGTAGTTCTCACGTGCCAATGCGAGGTCTTCATCAACTTCTTTGTCAAGCTCGATTTTTTCCTTCCTAAGAATTCTTGTTAGCTCCACGTAACACCCAATCGGGTCTCTGATCAGGTAGTTCATAATTAAATTATGGATTTCTGTGTAGCGCTTGCTAAGGTCATACCTATTCTTTCCTGACACTTCATTTAGTGCCTGGTAAGAGAAAAGCTCTTTCTGTTTTACTAGTTGCTTGTAAAGCCTGGCTACTTCGTGCAAAACCTTAATCTGGGCATAGTCATATTCGTAGTCGTGCTTCTGGCTGAATACTACTTTGGTCACGCTAGGGTTGCTTATGAGGATTTCGCAGACTTTCGACATGCATAACGGGTCGTCTTCTATGCTTGGCACTCTTGAGACTTCGGTATAGTTAACCTTTAGGATGTTGTCGTATCCCTCTTTGACTACGACGTATTCTTCAAAGAAACCACTGCCTCTTTTTTTTATAGCCAATTCCCAGTGCCCTCCTGCTTATTTGTCTCCAGGAATAAATATATAAATGTTTTTAATAAATCCTTGAACATAAAAACACAAAGACTTATATACTACGCACGACAAGTGTTGTTAGGCGATGAAAAATTGGATGGCAAACCGATAAATGACCCTTTCTACCAGGAATTCCGTGGGCGGGGCGGTCAGGAAACAATTACAAGGCCTCCTATGAAAGGCGTTTCAGGCCAGGATAAGCTTTCAAAGCTGATAGGAGAGGTTTCATCTAACCTAAGGATACTTGAGGATAGGTATTCTAATCTAAGAAAGAAAACACAGCTTACAGACCAGGCTTTGCTTGAGACGCAAAGGCAGTTCTTTAAGGAGAAAAGGATTATTGCCGAGGAAATAGTTGAAATAAAGATGAAGCTATCCGAACTGGCAGAAGAACTCGGCGTTATGAGCGCAGAACTGAAAAGCGCGGTTAAGCAAAACGATTTTAAAGTCATCGAAAAATACTTGGATATGTGGGAGCCTATGCAGTTTCTTACAAGAAAAGAAGCTGAAGAAATAATTGAGGACTCCATGGGCGAGGAATAGTTTTTAAAAAGAAAAAATTTTTATAATCATGGGCTTTAAATTGAGCTATTGGAGAAACAACTAAAAAGAGGTTATGGATAAAATGCCTGTATTCGGAGCAACGCCAGGGCAAAGTGATTTGCCCGTAAGCCAGATTAGGAATATGAGGTCCCAAGGCATGGATAACAACCAGATTATTCAGGCTCTTCAGAGGGACGGGTACTCTTCCGCTAAGATCTTTGAGGCGATGAACCAGGCGGATATGGAGCCGGCAGGTGTCCAAGACAGCCCGCCTCCTTCCTTTGGCGAGAGCAGTTTGGGCTCTTCAGGCTTAGCTGAAAGTATGCCTATTCCTCCGAGCCAACAGGCCAGGTATTCTTCAGGTGATTTTTCAACGGAGGAACTCGTTGAGGCGATTATTGATGAAAAATGGAATATACTGGTTAAGGACATAAAGAAAATTGTTGAGTGGAAGAATTCTGTGAACAGTAAAATAATTTCTCTGGAGCAAAAGTTTGATGATTTGAAGTTGGAGTTTGACAAGCTGCACACAGCTATACTATCCAAAATTGATGATTACGATAAGAACATTACCAATGTCGGCGCCGAGGTTCGGGCTATGGAAAAGGTGTTCGGCAAGGTGCTCCCAGTCTTCACAGAGAATGTTTCTGAGCTGAGCCGTATTTCTAAGGAGTTCAAGAAAACAAGCGGAAAGAAACAATAAACATTTTCTTTTTAGTCTACGTAAGTCTTTGTAAGAAGAAACATCGCGAATGCGCCTACTAGCATTACTACGATAAGCCCTAGTACTTGTGGGTTGAACACTGCATTCATAACGTTTGTTGTGAAGTCGTCTGTAGCCGTACTTCTTTCTTCGTCGCCTGGTTCTATATCGTTTTGTCCGTTATTCGGCCTTCCTTCCTCAAGGGTTTGCTGTCCAAACGTAGCGCCAATCCCGAATATCAGTATTACCACAGTTAGTATTATAACCCACGTTCTTAATTCTGAGCTCATTCCTGCCTTAATCTGCTCGGCTTTCAAGCCAAATATCATAAGGACGAGCAATATGAAGAAACCTATGAATATCAGCATGAAGAACCATGGCGTGATAAATGTGATAAGGCTTAGTATGCTCCTGCTGCTAATGCTTAGTATTGCGATAGCAAAAGCAATTATTGAGTACAACCCGTTTTTTCCTTCCCCGAAAGGCCTTGTCAGGCTTAATAACCCGTAGAGTATCACGAATACAAGCAAGAATGTGAATACGATGCTGAAATAGCTTAATACGCCTGTATCCAGGAATTCTGTCATTTAAAAACACCCAACCCCGTTCAAAGGCCTTACTTTGATTCTTTGAACATCTTGTTTAGCTTATCCGCGAATGAGTCTCCCTGCTTCGGCTTTTCTTCTCTTGTGATAAAGTATATTATAAGGCCGAAAACGATTATCGTAACTATTAGCGCTTGGAACTGCGGGTCATATATGAACCAAAGCCACCTCGGGAGGTAAGTCCTGTCAAACCACCCTGCAGATGCGGCGAATACGAAGCCCACGATGAGCACGGATAAAGTTATTATTATTCCTCCAAAGCCTTGTCCAGCGTCGAATTCCCTTCCGAACACGCCGATTGTTAGCAACACCATTATTATTGCGACTGCAAGCAAAGCTACTTGTGGCAACGCATTGTTTATTATGGTAACTATGCTCCTGTCGTAGTGTGTATACATGCCAGTGACGTGTGGTATTACTACTGCGAGCGCCATTACAAGGGCTACGACTACGTTAAAGTTCTTTCTCGGCTTCTTGTTTTCGTCCTGTCCCAAAATCTTGCTTTTCTGCAGGACAAAAAACAATTGTGAATATTAGTATAAATGGAAGGAGAACATCCAGTACTCCCATGTGCTGCAAATCCATCATCATAGTCCTAAAGTCAAACCAGTACGCCATTGATAATCACCTTTTTCTGTTTTTCTTTATTATTACTCCTTTATATTTCTTTTGTATTCAGTCTTCCTTCTTCTCTGTGCTAGCACCAGGCTTTTTCTCGTACACTATAAACCACATAAAGCCTACAAGTACTAAAACCATTATCAGAGCAGCTGCTGCCTGGCTAGTCCAAATACTTCCGAAAAAGTCAAATATAACATCTAGCCAACCGAGTGCATGCAAGAATATCGCTGCTATTCCGAGGAATGCAATAACCTCAAAAACTAATTTCCACGTTCCTTTTAGGAAGAACCCTTCTTTTGTCTCTTTCTGGAAAGCTCCTATTACGAGGATAAATGAAAATACTAGTATGAGCAGCAAAACAATGTTCGCGGTAACCTCGCTTATGATAGCCACGAGTTGTGTTGAGGCAATAACGAAGAAAGCTATCACGAATGCAGTCATGCTGTTAAGGTTTTTCCTTGGCAAATCATATATTTTCCCGTCATCGCCCTTGTACTTATCCACGCCGTAAATCCTTGTTTTTTCCAGGAACGCAAAGACCATAGTGAACACAAGAAGGAAAGGCAGTACAGTGTCAAATATGCCTACTCTGCTTAGGAACTCTAATGATTCACCCAAGGCTGAAGTCATAATACCAAGAACAATTACACTTTGAGTTTATAAAGCTTTCCCTCAACCTTTTTAAAAAAGCTTGACCAAAAGAGTGTTATCTGCGCTTTCAGCTTGACAACACAAAGCTATTCAGGGGCTTGAGCACAGCAAAACCCCTCAATTTTTTTGCGAAAAGCTTGACCAAAACAAACTTTTCTAAAGCTTGATCAGGGGCTTGACTGAAAGGAAACCCCTAGGGGATTAAACGGCGTACTGTTTATGGGATTGCGGGGATTTGAACCCCGATCTGAGCACCCCGAATGCCCAATGATAGCCAAATTACACCACAACCCCTTATCGGAGGCTTGGTTTAAGGCAATATTTATATTGTTTCTGTTCAACCATTGGCTTTCAATGGTCAAGGATGTGCTTGAAAAAATAAAGGGTGTTCTTGATGAAGCAAGTATTAGTTACGAACACTTAACACATGGCCGCGTGCATTCCAGCCATGACGCTGCCAAGATAAGGGGCAATAAGGTTGAAGAGGCAGCGAAAGCCATAATTCTTAAAGCTAGGAAGAAAGAAGGTTTTGAATTCTTGCAATGCGTCCTGCCAGGTCATAAAAAGATTAGTTTGAAAAAGCTTAAAGGAATTCTAGGGGTTAAGAATATTGGATTGGCTTCCGCGGATGAAGTGCTTGAGGTTACTGGTTGTACTGTTGGCAGTGTTCCTCCGCTAGGCTTTCTTTTCGGCTTA
>PWWA01000096.1 GCA_003562145.1 Candidatus Woesearchaeota archaeon
CGAACTCAATCACGTCCCGAGCCGTCGCGAGTGGGAAGGCTTGAACCTCGATCGCGTCCCTCAGGAGGAACGCAAGAGCATGTGGGAAAATGCCAGAAGCGCTCTTGGGTATGCTCCTGAAACGGCGTTGGCTTTTGCGACATCAACGGCAGATATTGTG
Source organism: Candidatus Woesearchaeota archaeon (assembly GCA_003562145.1). Taxonomy (GTDB): domain Archaea; phylum Nanobdellota; class Nanobdellia; order Woesearchaeales; family 21-14-0-10-32-9; genus PWWA01. The sequence goes on from PWWA01000096.1 coordinate 161, forward strand.
CCTGGGATGTCAAGAGGGATGGCTCATGCTGGCGCTGGAATTGTCCAACTTGGCCATGAAATAAACAAGAAGATATGGGGTGAACCAGATTGGGAGATGGGGCCAACGCAACGGCGCATAGCAGAAATGTTTTTAACCGCTGCTGATCAGCCTTGGTTGACATGGACGCGAGATGTTAGGCAGGAATCCGCGCAACTGCTAGCGGATCGGTCTATGAAGCTTGGCGGGAAGCCTGGCAGGGCAACATCCGACATGGTTTCGATGGCCTACGACACCGTTCAAGGGCTTGCGATTCTCCAAGGCTTGAATATAGGGTATGCTGGCGCTGGCGCTAAGGCGGGGGCAAGCAGGACTGCTCAAATGGTCTCGAGGGCGGCAAGAGCTCAGAAGATCGCAGCATTTCGGTTTACAACGACGGAAGGCAATCCGGAGTCCGAAGTTCCCTTGTGGCGGCAAAAGATCGATTCCTATGTAATCACATCGGCGTACATGAGTACTCCTGCATTTTCGGGTTGGATGCGAAGTCCCGCAGGAGCCAAAGTCGTTGACTTAGCCCTTAATTCTTTGGTTTCCATTGGCGGCGATGTATATAAGGATGCACTGGAATCTGCAAGAGCCAGAGCGATTAACGAAGGACGACCAGAGGATGTCTTGTTTGAACAGATGATCGCCGGGGCGCAGGTTCTTGGATTGGATGTGATTTTTTCGGTAATGACATCCCCGCATAAATCGCGATCAGTTCCCGAACCTGTTCGTGAAGATGTTAGCCAGATTCTGGAATCAAGGTCTCATGCTATCAGCAAGTTTCAAGCGGTCAAGTACGACGCCAAGGATCACCCGGACGCGCAGCCGCGCCTTGAAGTGCCGAAAGACATTCCGGCCGAGCCGGACACCCGCGACCCGGTGCGCGAGGCCGAGATCGATCGCTCTGAAGGCGAAGTCCGCGCAGCCGAGGCCGAGCGGGAGATTTCCGACCGGGCCGAGATGGAAGCAGCCCAGGAAGCGGAGCGTGTGGCCGGCCAGGAGCAGGAGGCTGTTGTGCGGATGGAAGAACCCGGATCACCGCCGGACCACAACAAGCCGCAAGGGCTGTACTTGAACAAAGAGGGTGACGCGACCGGCGTCGAAGAAGGCATGACGGAAGCCACTCGCTATTCATGGAATCCGCAGAACGCATTGGATATTTCAGGCGATACTCGGTCTGTCAAACATGCAAGAGGCGGCGGAATGGAAATGCCTCCAAGCGCCGGAATTAAGGCGTTGCGGCAGTTGGTAGGCGAAGATGAGTTTTCGCGTTTAGTGCAAATGAGCAAGAAGGACGCTATAGCTGAGGCGTCATCGAAATATCCTGATGTTGAATGGACTCGATACACTGATGCCTACGAAGTTCTTGAAGGCTATGCTGGCATGTTGGCTCGCAGTCGAGGGTACGACGCGATACTTGATCGCGATGAACGCGTGGCTCTTTCTGAATCGGCAGTGACACCCCCTACCCCCGACGCCCCGGCGAGGCCGGAAGCGGCCACCCCGGCAGCGGAGGCCCCCGCGAAGTCGAAGGGACTGAAGGTGGAGCCTTCCCCCCGCGAAGCGACCAAGCCACCGGAACTGATGACGCCGGAGGAACGCGCCGCTTCTGTCACTTCCGATCAATATATCGAAATGGCAATTCGTAAAGCTGATATTGGCGCAGATGAAATCGGGCGCATGGCCGAGGTGGATCGAGCTACAGTGGCGGGCAATGCGGAAGAAGCGCACGCCAATTTACTGGATGATATGGTTCGGCAGAAAAAGACGGTCAACGCGGAAGCATGGGATACTTACAACGAAAAATCGCCTGACGGCTACACCCGCGAGGGCGACCGCTACGTTTTCAAGAGGGATGCAGTTCCCCCCGACCCGCAACCGGCCACCAAGGCGAAGATCAAGGGGAAGAAGGCTGTGGAGCCCCCGAAAGCGGAGGAACCCCGCGAACTCGATCCAGACAAGCCGTTGCAGGGAGACGAGTTCGTGGGTCTAGTCGATACGCCTGTAAGGCAAGTCCCTGATAGCGAGATCGCCGTCCGACCCGATTTGATGCAGTTCAAGAGGATTGACGATCCCGTCACCGGAGCAACCGGCCAACACAAGGAAACGATCGGCGGGGAATGGGATGACATAAAGGGAGGGACTCTGCTACTATGGGAGCCGGAGAGACCGGCCGACTACGACATGGAGCCGGGGCAACGGTACATATTGGCCGACGGCCACGGACGACTGACTCATGGTCGAGGAATGGCCGCCCCACCGAAAGGGTACAATGTCCAGGTGCTTCGAGAGGCTGACGGCTTCTCTGCGAACGATGCAATGACAAAGGCGGCGCTGAAGAATATCGCCGACGGGAAAGGAACCGATTATGACCAAGCGAAAGCCTTACGAAACCTCGCAGCAACACACGGAAAGGCTAAGGCGCTTAATGTCGCCGAGCGAGAAGGAATCCGAGGAAGAAATGCTTCAAAGATTGCTTTCGATGCCACCGACGCGCTGTTTGACCTTTTCATCAATGAAAAAGTCGATGCGCGACAAGCCGCAGGAATAGCTGAGGCAGCCCCCGGCGATGAGGCCCTTCAGCGGGCAGGCGCAAAGCAGATCATGGACGGAAGGTCTGTGGAGTTTGCTCGAAACTTCATGCTTGCGGCCAAGGCCACCGCTGCCGCGAACATCGAGAATATCGGAGGCAAGCAAGGCGTTTTGTTTGGGGAAGATGATGCAGCCTATCAAGACATCAATCGGCAAGCCGAGGCTGCTACGCGCCTTCAGCGTCAGGTGTCCGAGCGGATAGCCGCTGCCCGTGGCGCAGCCAAACGACCCGAACTGGCGAAAGAAATGGGCGTCGATGTCAGTGACCCCGAGGCTGTCCAGGCCGAAGTCAAGCGGTTAGTGGGGGAGCAGGAGCGATGGAAGAATTGGGCGTTGCATGAGGATTTGAGAGCCCAGGTCATTGCTGCATCGAAAGGCGAGCAGGTATCCCTCGATAAGCCGGCAGAACCGACGCACGACGAGAAACTGAAGGAATGGAAAGAGAAACGCGGCGTTCAAGACCGCGCAAGTCAAGACGAGATGTTCGGGAAGGGAGCCGTAGGCGACCGGTTCGTATTATCTCAAGAGCGTGCAGTTGATGGCGAGCGCGTGACGCGGGAGCAGGAAGCAGCCCGGTTGCAAGCGGAGGAAATGGACCGTCAGCAGGCCAGTCTTTTTGATGACGCGCCCCCGGCCCCCGCGAAGATCGGCCGCAAGGGCGTGACGAAGGCTCCGGCGGCCGAAGCGAAGTCACCCGCCGACCCCAAGACGGTTGATGAGTTCAAACGATGGGTAGATGCCGACATTGACGCGAACGGGAATTACACCAGAGGATCGGCAGATGCGGCCGAAATACTGAAGCGATTCAGCGCGGCGGAGCTGGACGAACTTGGGCAGTGGGCGCGATCTCATCAATCCCGGTCGGTGGCCCGCTACATTAACGACGAGATCAGTGCTGCCAAGCGGTCCGCAGCCCCCCCGCAGCCGAAGCGCATGGACGGAACGACGCGGCCGGCGAAGGCTGCCGATTCGCCATCGGACGCAATCGCCGCCGAACGCTGGAATTCAGCCAAACTCGGAACTCATGTTGAATGGTTGAAACGAGGCCAGTTCGTCACGAAGGCTGGCCAGTTGACGAAGGCTGCATCGCGAATGGCTGAAAGCAAGTGGGCCGACCTTAGCCCCGCAGCCAAGCGGATTCTCACGCAGCAGATCAGAGATGACTACCCGCAACGATTCGACCGCGCCGCCTCCCCAGCGGACGCGCCGAAGCCCGAGCCCCCGAAGATTCCCGATACTCCTTACGAGGTCTACGAGACCGGCCGCAAAGACTTTCCGTGGGCGGTCGTGGCGAAAGAGCGTTCACCCAGGGGCACCGGTGACACCCTGTGGAAGACCAAGGGCGAAGCCCAGGATTACGCGAATCAGACCCGAGGGAACGATGTTGCTAATGCCGAGTTTCAGGCGAAGCAGGAAGCCCAAGCCAAAGCGAAGGCCGAGGCGCAGGCGGAGCGCGACAAGCCGATGACGGATTACTTGGCCGGCCAGACCCCGATGGCCGCAGGGAAGATGCGAAAGACCTTGGAGAAAGGCGTACTGAGAAGGTCCAGCGCTCTGAATAAGGTTTACCAAGGCCGCGCATTTGAGACCATTGACGAGATGGTTGCGGATGGCTACCGCCCAGCGGTCGATTCGCGTAAGGGGAAGAACGAATACGTCATGCGGACCCCGGATGGCAGCGAGTTCGTAGTCACGAAGACTGAACACGATTATGCAGCCTACCGCGCCGCTTCCCCTCCCCCCGCCAAGCCCGTTGCCGCTGACGCCCCCGTATTCTCCGACAGCTACACAGGCCCCCGGTTCACCTACGGACTACGTTATCGCCCGATGCAGATAGGAGCGCAGCCCAAAGGCTTCATCATTGGCAGCCAAGGCCCGGAGAACGATCAATTCCGGTTCGGCACGATTCAGTACCCTCGCCAACTGACGGCTGACGAACTCAAGGCGTTCGAGATGACTGAAGTGAAGGCCACAGGGGATACCACCCCCGACAAGCCCGAGATCACCGCGAGCAAAACCCCAGGCGCAACGGCCGGCGCAAGCGCCGGGTTGATAGCGAAGGATGGCAAAGGCTACGGAACGGTGCTTCCAAAGGACCCAGGCGAAACGCCAAGGAAAACCGACCCTGAAAAACTGGAGAAAGCATTAAGCGAAAATCTTATCCCTGTTTACGATGACTTGATGAAGGTGTTGTCGCCGGCACGGCGCACACCGTCGGCTGAACGGGCCGAAGCAATCATCCGTCATGGTCTCGGATGGCTGGCGCAACAAGACGCTGCTCATGCAAAGGCACTCGAAATCGCCAACAAGAAATTTCAATGGATGGGTAGGGATGATCGTGTAGAATTCATGCACAAGATGGAGATGGGCGAAAAGCAAGACAACCCTCGTTTGGATGAGATGGCAGAGTTGTTTCGTAAGTCCCTCGATGATCGTCGCGAAGCGATTCAGGCACTTGGCAAAGGATACCTCGAAAACTACTACGAAAATTATTTCCCGCACATGTGGAAAGACCCGGACAAGGCGAAGTCTATCATCGTCGCGATTATGGGAAAGAAACCGCTAAGGGGACCGCGATCGTTCTTGAAGCAACGAACCATCGTTACGATTAAAGAGGGAATTGATGCGGGACTGGAATTGGTTAGCGACAACCCCACTGACTTGGTGGCGCTGAAAAGCCATGAGATGGATCGATTTTTGTCGGCTCATCGAATCATTCAGGATCTCAAGTCGAACGGGTTGTTGCAGTTTACGCCGGGGCTGAAGACGCGGCCGGGAATGGGTCGGATAGATGACTGGGCATTTACCGTTGTCGCGCCTCCGACAGTGAAAGTCACCGAAGCATACGATAAGGCTGTCGTCGAGTTATTGACAGGAGTGGCCCGAGACCTCGACATAGATGTGGCCAGGGTGGCGAAACTGAGAGGCCAGAAATTAGGCTATGCGGCAAAAGGCACCCCCGAGAAGGTCCGCACGCAGTTCGCGTCTCCCGATTCTGTCCTCGCTCACGAAATTGGGCATGTGCTCGGCTACAGGTTTGACTTGTACGATCGGTTGCGTGAGACAGACAAAGGCGGATGGAAAGCCTATTCTCGCGGTACGAAGAAGGGCCAGAAGCATTGGGTACCCGACGCGGATGCTGTAGCGCGAAGAAGCATGATCGACAAGGAATGGCGGGCATTGGCGGATGCGAGATATGCAGGCGAAGACGTATCCGCATCCTTTAAGGACTACGTTCGCAAGTCCGTCGAAAAAGAAGCAGTAATGTTGGAAGCGTTGATTCATGCGCCTGATTTATTCAAGTCTACGGCACCGAATTTGCATAAAGCATTCGTCAGTTTTCTGGAATCCCGCGACGAGTTGCGGTCAGTGTTGGACATCAAGCCTGGATTAGTGCTGGGTGCAGCTAGCGCGGACATCCCTGTGCCCGGTGTCCGAATCATGGGACATTGGGATGCGCCGGAGCCTGTCGCTCGTCTACTGAACAATTACCTAAAGCCGGGGTTGTGGGCGCATGATAACAAGCTAATCGCCGGGGCGTTCAATCTCACTCGGCAGGCCGGGAACACATTGAATCATGCACAGCTTGTCGGCTCCATGTTTCATGGTCTGAATACCGGGATGGATATGATGATCTCTCAGGGCGGCGCTGGCTTGCGAAAGCTGGCCAGCCGACATCCGCAATGGTCAGGTCTGAAAGACATCGCGCTGATGCCGGTGGCAATCCCTAAAGTTTTATTTGATGGCCAAAGGTTGAAGAAGGCATATCGAATGGCGGTAGACGACATAAAGGATGATTCTACGCGAGAAATGGTCGAAGCGATTGTCATGGCCGGAGGTCGGGACCGAATGGATCGTTTCTATTACAATCAAGGCGTAGAGGGCTTGAAAAATACGCTGTCGGAAATCTATCACGGAGCAGGCAAGGAGAAGGTCAAAGGCTTAGCGAGGCTACCTCTTGATGTAGCGAGTTCGACTCTGGAAACAATGTCTTACCCCCTGATGCGTTGGTGGATACCTACAGGGAAGTTAGGCATCTTCAGAA
>PWWA01000080.1 GCA_003562145.1 Candidatus Woesearchaeota archaeon
AAAAGCTGAAGCGAAAAAAGAAGAGACTGAAAAAATAGAAACAAAAAAAGTTGCTGAGAAAAAAGAATCTGAGGCAAAGCCCAAACCAAAAAAGAAGGCAGCGCCAAAAAAAGAAGGATTAACAAATAAAAAGCCTGAGGACAAAAAATGATTGAAAGGAAATTCGTAGCGCAAAACATCAGGGAACTAGAAATAAAAGAATACTTATACAAAGAACTCGGAAAAGTAGGCTTAAGCAACGTAAAACTACAAAAAACCCCGCTAGGAGAAAAAATATTGGTGAGCGCATCAAGACCAGGCCTAGTCGTAGGCAAAGGCGGCGCAAACATAGCAAGGCTCACAAGTGAACTAAAAGAAAAATTCAAGCTCGACAACCCACAAATAGAAATCGAGGAAGTAACAGACCCAAGGGGCAACGCCGCGATAACCGCAGAAGTAATAGCAAACAGCCTTGAAAGATACGGACCAGTCCGATTCAAAGGCATCGGCCACAAAGCCCTAAGCACAATCATGGACTCCGGTGCGCACGGAGTAGAAATACTGATATCAGGAAAAATCCCGAGTGCAAGAGCCAAGACGTGGAGGTTCTACCAAGGCTACCTCAAGAAATGCGGCGACATAAGCATAGCCGGCGTTGACAAATCCAAACAAGTCGCAAAACTCAAATCAGGCGTGGTCGGAATACAAGTCAACGTAATGCCCGTAACCACAAGCCTCCCGGACAAGGTAACTTTCAAGTCAGAAGAGCAAGTCAAGCAAGAAGAGGAAGAAGCAGCAAAGCGCGAACAAGAAAAAAAAACGGCAGAGGAAAAGAGGCCCGCAAAGAAAAAAACTGCTAGGAAAGCCGCAAAGAAAAAAACCGCGAAGAAAAAGGCAGCCAAGAAGCAAGCCAAGAAAGAATGATGATTAACAATGAAGATCAAAGAAATAAGAAAGCTTAAGGACCAGGAATTCGAAAAAAAGGCGTTCGAGCTAAAAGCAGAGTTATCCAAGCTCCAAGGACAAGCCGCGACAAGCACGCCGCCAAAGAACCCTGGGCAGATAAGGCAGATTAAAAGGACACTGGCAAAAATGCTCACAGTCCAAAGAGAAAAAGAGCTTGGAATAACACAGAAAAACAAGGAGGAGAAGAACTAAAACATGCCGGAAGTAGACCCGATAACAGGCTTGCCTAAAGAACTGGGCGTATGGGAAAACATTGCTAGGGAAGGACAAAAAATTAAGGTGGTCCTCGAAAAAAAGAAGTTTGGCAAAAAATACACAGTTGTTAAAGGCATAAACCAGCACGAAGTCAACATCAAGGAAATCGCTAGGAAGCTCAAGAGCAAGTTCGCATGCGGTGGTACCGCGAAAGACGGGCTTGTCGAACTGCAGGGCGACCACACGCGCGAAATAAAAAGGGAGCTCGTAAAGCTCGGGTTCCCCCCGGACTCAATAGAATGAACGAATACCAGGATGAATACATAGGGAAAAACATTGAGATAAAAAAAGCGGGGAACAAGGAAATAATTGGATTGAAAGGAAAAATAGTTGACGAAACAATGCACACATTCAAGGTCAAAGTTGACAAGAAAACAAAGACAATACTAAAAAAAAACAACACATTCATGATAAACAACAATGAAATCGAAGGAAACAAAATCATAAAGAGACCGGAAGACAGGATAAAAATCAAGGGAAGGTAAAAAATGTCGACAAAACAACCATTAACCGTACGCGGAAGGAAATTCACAGGGATAGTCGTAAGCGACAGGATGAGCAAGACCGTCACGGTGTCCTGGGAAAGAAAGAAGTACATCCCAAAGTACGAAAGGTACGAGAAGAGAAGAAGCAAAGCCAAGGCTCATAACCCTGAAAGCATAAACGCGGAAACAGGGGACTTAGTCGAAATAGAGGAGACAAGGCCGATAAGCAAGACAAAGCACTTCATAATAACAAAGATTGTAAAGAAAAAAAGCTGAGTGAAAATGAAAAGCATAAGCGCATCAATACCGAAATGCCTGCCGCACGGCGCACTAGTAGAAACATGTGATAACAGCGGCGCAAAAGTAATCAGGATATTCGGCGTTAAAGGCCACAAGACCGTGAAAGGACAGATGCCAAGCGCAAGAATAGGTGACATGGTAAAAGCATCAGTGATTAAGGGAAGGCCTGACATGAGAAAAACCGTTGTCCTCGCAGTCATCGTAAGGCAAAAAAAAGAATACACGCGCCCAGATGGCACAAGAGTTAAGTTCGAAGACAACTCAGCCGTAGTCGTAAAAGACGACAAGGGAAACCCGAAAGGGACGATTTTGAAAGGCCCAGTCGCTAAAGAAGCATGCGAGAGATGGCCAGGAATAGCAAAGATATCAAGCATGATAGTATGAGGAAAAAATGAAATCAGAATTTTCAAGGACGTGGAAAAGCAGCACGCAGCCAAGAAAGCAAAGGAAATACGCGCATAAAGCCCCGCTGCACATCAAGAGCAAGTTCCTAAACACGAACCTTTCAAAGGCGCTAAGACAGAAACACGGGAAGAGAAGCATCCGCCTAAGAACAGGGGACAAGGTAAGAATCCTCAGAGGCACCAATAAGGGCAAGGAAGGAAAAATCGATGAAGTCAACGTCAAGCAAGCAAAAGTTTACGTGTCAGGGATAGAGAAAACCAAGAAGGACGGCTCAAAAATAAGGCTTCCGCTAAAACCCTCAAACCTCCAAATAGTGGAACTAAAAATTGACGATAAGAAAAGGAAGCAGAAACTGCTAACCAAAGACAAAGAGGAAAAGAAAAATGGTTAAGAACCACATGAAAAGGCTCAAAGCCCCCAGGACTTGGAGAATACTACGGAAATCATCTGTTTTCGTAACAAGGCCCAGCCCAGGCGGCCACCAAAAAGAGCTAGCAGTTGCACTAAACACTTTCCTTAAGGAAAATGCGAAGGTAACAAATACCACGAAAGAAACAAAATACGCACTCACAAAGCAAATCGTCCTCGTAAACGGCAAGAGGAAAAGGGATTACAAGCACCAAGCAGGATTCCTCGACGTAGTAAGCCTTCCAAGCAGTGACAAGCACTTCTTGGTTGTCTTAGACAGGAAGGGAAAGCTAGTCGCGAAGCCCATAAACAAAGGAGAGTCTGGCAAAACCATGTCAAGAATAAACAACAAGACACCTGTCAAGAACAAGAAAATACAGCTAAACTTGCTGAACGGCGTAAACATATTAGTGGATGAAAAACAAGCCAAAGAATACGCTACCGGAGACACATTAGTGCTTAGCGTGCCGGGCAATAAGATAGAGAAGCACGTCAAGCTGGAAAAAGATAGCAAGGCAGTAGTATTCCTAGGCAAGCACTCAGGGAGCCACGGAGAAATAAAGAATATAGCTGAAGACACAATCACAATCAAGACCGGCAACGAAACATTCGAGACAAAAAAAGGATACGTCCTCGTAACAGGGAAGGACAAGCCGGAAATTAATATTCAAGCATGATCAAAATGAGCGATAAAATGAAGGAAATCCGGGTTGAGAAAATAACGCTTAACGTAGGCGCTGGCAAAGACCAGAAACTACTAGAAAAAGGAATTAAACTAATCAAGAACCTCACAGGAGTAGAGCCTGTAAAGACAGTTACGCAGAAAAGAATTCAGGGCTGGGGCTTAAGGCCTGGCCTCCCAATAGGGGTGAAGCTCACGCTTCGCGGCAAGCAAGCTGATGAAATGATAAAGCGAGTGCTTTACGCCAAGGAAAACCGGCTAAACGAATCATGCTTCGACGACCATGGCAACATAAGCTTTGGATTGCCGGAATACGTAGATATCAAGGACGCGAAATACGACACAGAAATCGGGATGATGGGCTTGCAGGTAAGCATAACGCTGGCAAGGCCTGGGTTCCGCGTGAAGCACAGGAAGGTTAGGAATGCGCATATCCCTGCAAGGCACCAGATAAAGCAAGAGCAAGCAATCAAATATATGAAAGAAAAATACTCTGTAGCAGTAGGTGAAGAATAAAAAATGGTAACTTCAAATCATACAAAGCTATTAAAGCAATTGAGCGGGAAGCCTGGGAAGCTCGAGAAGTACAAAAAACACAACGTTCCCAAGAAGCGAAAGCAAGGCGAGGTAGTGCATACTTGTAGGCGATGCGGCAGGACAGGAGCCCACATATCAAAGTACGGGCTAAAGCTATGCAGGCACTGCTTCAGGGAAAAAGCGCCGGAGCTCGGCTTTAAGAAATACATGTAACAGGAGGAAAAAAATGTCGTTGAACGATCCACTGGCAAACGTGCTAAGCCACATATATAATTATGAAAAGCTTGGAAAAAAAGAATTGGTCACGGCCAATAACTCCAAGGTAATAAAGGAAGTGCTGAGGATAATGCAGGAAGAAGGATTCATCGGCTCATACGAGGAATTAGATCATGGAAAGGGCGGCAAGTCGCTTAAGGTACACTTAATAGGCAGCCTGAACAAGTGCGGCGCGGTAAAGCCAAGGTTCAAGGTCAAGATAAGTGATTACGAGAAATACGAGAAAAGATACTTGCCCGCAATGGACTTCGGGGTGCTAATAGTTTCAACGAGCAAAGGAATTAAGACGAATACTCAAGCAAAAAAAGAAAACCTGGGAGGGTCACTGATAAGTTACGCTTACTGAAAATGGAAGACAATATAACCGCACCGGAAAACTGCACAATCACACAAGAAAAAATCTTTGTGTTAGCCAAAGGCCCAAGAGGCGAGCTGAAAAGAAAGCTTACTGATAAAAAAGTAATTGTGAAGCAGGAAGGCCAAGAAGTAAAGTTGGCTTACCCTGGTGAAACAAAGAAGGCTAAAAGGCTTTTGAACACTAACAAAGCACATATCAAGAACATGTTAAAAGGTGTTAACGAAGGATTCACGTATAAGCTAAAGATTTGCTCGGGCCACTTCCCGATGAACGTCACGCTAAAAAACAACGTATTGGAAGTTAAGAACTTCATCGGGGAAAAAGTGCCGAGGGCACTTAAAATAAACAGCGAAGCAAAAGTCAACGTTTCAGGCGACGAGATAACTGTTGAGGCAACAAGCAAGGAAGTCGCCGGCCAAGTCGCGGCGAGCATAGAAAAGCTTACGTTCAGGCCTGGGTTCGACAAGAGAATATTCCAGGACGGCATATACATAACGGAGAAAGCAGGCAAAAAAATAATCCACTAATAAAAATGATACCCAAAAAATTTGTTAGGAAAGACAGCCATAAAAAGGCGCGTATAAACAAGAAATGGAGAAAGCCCAAAGGCATAACTAACAAGAGAAGGCTAAACCGCAAAGGCCACACCCCGATTGTTAAGCCGGGCTACGGCAGGAAAGACTCCGAGAGGAATATTCATAGTAAAACAGGGCTAAGAATAATCCGCGTAAAAAATGTTGAAGACCTGAAAAACATAAACGCGAAGGAGCAAGGAATAATACTGCCAGGTATAGGCAAGAAAAAGCAGCTCGAAATAATAGTTGAAGCAGAAAAAAAGAATATCACAATCCTAAACGTAAAAGCCAAGGAATACAAAGAAAAAATCTCTAAGCAATTCGAAGAGAAAAAAAAGGAGTCCGAAGAAAAGAAGCAGGAAAGAGAAAAACAAGCAAAAGAACTAGAGAAAAAGGCAAAGGAAGAAGCGAAGAAAGCCGAAGAGAAAAAGAAAAAAGAAGAAACAAGTGCAGGTGAAGAACCTGAATTAAGCGAAGAAGACAAGAAGAAAAAAGAAAAAGAAGAAAAGGACAAGATACTAACAAAGAAAAGCTGATAGAAAATGAAAACCCAGAAAAGGCTTGCAGCCCAATTACTAGGCGTGTCACAGAAAAAAGTTGTGTTCGACCAGGGCAGGCTGGCCGACATAAAAGAAAGCATAACCAAGACAGACATAAGGAAGCTCATCGCGGACAAGGCAATCACTAAGAGGCCGACGAGTGAGTCCTCCAGGGGGCGTGCCAGGAAGCTGAAAGTGCAGAAGTCCAAGGGCTTAAGGAAGGGCAAGGGCTCAAGGCAAGGCAAGAAAACTGCGAGGCTTCCAAGAAAAGAGCGATGGATGAACAAGATTCGAAGCCAAAGAAAATTCCTGTCCGCGCTAAAGGAAAGAAAGGTTATAACTAATGACACTTACAGAAAGATTTACTTGAAGGCCAAGGGCGGCTTCTTCAGGAGTACAAGGCATATAAGGATTTACCTTGGAGAGCACAAGCTATTCGCTAAGAAGCAAGAGCCCGAAAAGAAAGAAGTTGTAAAGAAAAAAATTGTTAAGAAAGCTGTGAAGAAAAAGTCTGATAAAAAATGAAGCAAAAAACTACGTATACGGTCAGGCATCGGAGGAGAAGGGAAGGCAGGACTGACTACAAGAAGCGCTTAGAGCTCCTCAAGGGAAGGCAGGACCGATTAATCATAAGGAAGACTAACAAGCACATAATCATACAACTAGTCAAGTACGCCCATGACGGGGATATAGTGTTGTTGACGGCTAGCTCAAAGGAATTGGAAAAGAAAGGCTGGAAGCACTCCCTTAAGAACCTGCCAGCGTCTCACCTAACAGGCTTGCTGGCAGGCAAGAAGGCCAAGGAGAAAAAAGTAGCAACGGCAATCCTTGACATAGGCTTATATTCCCCTCTTAAAGGCTCAAGAATCTACGCTGCACTCAAGGGCGTAATCGATTCAGGTCTTAAAGTCCCAGCGGGCAAGGAAATCTTTCCCGGCGAGGAAAGGCTTAAGGGCGGGCACATAGCGAAATACCTTGAAAAGCACAAATCAATAACTCAGGATTATGAAAAGATAAAATCAGAATTGCTAAAGTGATAAATCATGGCTGAAAAAA
>PWWA01000078.1 GCA_003562145.1 Candidatus Woesearchaeota archaeon
CAACTGCTTTTTTTCTCCGTTGGTATCCCTAAACCTGTTGTATAAGTCGTCAAGTGTTTTGTACTGCGTGTAAGGATGCATGTCTTTATTATTCCTTGTAACAATAAGTATATAAATTTATTTTTTTTGTCTCTTTTAAATTTTGTTCAAAAAAGAAAAGTATATAAATGTGCGTGTATCTCCTAAAATAGTTATCTGGCGAAATATTTGATGCAATGGTGCATATTGCGTTGTATGTTTCGTAGAATATTGGTTGGGGGGTTGTATTGTTGATTAGGAACAAAAAAATATTCAACACGTTTTTCAGGGAGAAACCGGCAATGATGCTAGTCTTCCTCCACAACAGCAACAACGAAATATACGCTTCCTCACTGGCAAAACAAGTAGATTGCACATATAGCCATGTAGTAAAAATACTGCAAGAAATGGAAAAGTCTGACTTAGTCTCATTCAAAAAACAAGGCAGGCTAAAAATTCTTACGTTGACCGGAAAGGGAAAAGAAGTCGCAAAAAACATAGATTCTATAAGAAACGCGCTTTAAACACAAAAACCCGGCAAAAACTCTTCTAGCACCGAAAAAATTCCGGATTTTCACCCGGAAGAGATATTAAACTGAATTCTAACACAACAGCTTAGGTGATAAAGCATGACCAAGCCACTCGACTACATAATGGCAGGAGTACCTGCAGCATATTTCATACACAAACTCATACAAGACAAAAATGAAACCCTGACAAGACTAGTTCTAGGAACCGCAACAGGAATCGCAGCAGCATATGCGTTGCCCGAGATCTACAACGCTTCCAAAGACAAACTCACAAAAGACCTGGGACCGGACGAAAGAAAAAAGGTTCTATACATGGTAGGAGGAGCAGTAGCCGGAACACTAATCGGATACGGAATACACAACCAATACAAAAGCAAAGGAAGCACACAAGCGCCTCCAAGCACACAACAAACACCTCCAACAAATCCTTAGAGGAAAAAACACATGGCGAGCCAACAACAACGTGGAATGTCGAAAAGAACTGAAAGAATCCTGTGGATTCTAGCAGGAGGAACAGGACTCTACTTTGGAGCAAGAGCTGCATACAAAGGCGTACGAAGAGTGTTATTTGGAAAAGACGAAAACCCATGGAGAAAAGCACTATTTTACACAGCCGTAGCAGGAACAATCATAGCTCATAAATACGGGGATGAAATAAAAGAAAGCTACCACAACTTCATGAACAGAGCACAAGAAATAGTGGAAGTTAGAGATGAAAGAAGCAGGGACAAATTAAAGAACAAGCTGGATGAACAATACACCATAGTAAAATCATTAGAAGATGGTAATAAAATAATGGAAGATGTTAAAAGAAGATTAGAAGAAGAAAACACCAATTTAAGGAATCAAACCCAAAATCTTGAGCAAAAAATCAGCTTATACCAGACAGACATAAGAGAACGACAAATAAGGGACGAAGAACGCAGCAAATACACAAGCCAAACCACTAGCCAACCGGCAACAAGGCAACAAACACACATTTCTGCAAATATAAAGCCTGAGCAAGAAAAAAAAGAAAGCCTAGGACTCATAGAAAGAATAACAAGCCCATTCAGAAGAGACAACACAACTGAAACACGAGTTATCCAAAGAAACGAATGGTACATAGTAAGACCTGGAGAAACCCTTTCAGGAATAGCACAGAAATACTACGGAGACATAAACATGTACAATGAGCTTGCAAGGCATAACAACATACGAAACCCTTCTGATGTAGCTGTAGGAACGCCGCTAAGAATGCTGCCAGGAAAGCAACTAAGAACGGATAAAAACATACTCAGCGGAGACATACCAAACTACGTCACGGTAAGACGAGGAGAATCACTAATAGACATAGTAAACAGGGAAAGGCTTGCAAGGCCAAATGATGCAAGAAAAAAAGCACAGGAAATACTGGAATTCAACAACCAACAACTAGGATACAGGCTTATCAACATGAAAGAATCAAGAATAAGAGAATCAATAGTATACATACCATAAAAAAAAATGGGAATCTCAAAATACCTCAAAGAAACACTTGGAAAAGCAAAAGAATTCGCGGACGGCCTAGACAGCATAACAATAAACGCGTACAACGATGCAGTAATACTAGAAAAAAGATTTGAAGACCTCGGAAGAAAAAAAGTTAAGGAAATATGGACTACGTACAGGAAAGAATTAGTAAGCACCGTAGAACACGGGCTAGACTCCGCAGAGAGATTCCTAAATGACACGTATGAATTGTACGAAAAAGTATTCCACGGATACAACAATAACGGGCAGAATAAAAAAATGCGGCAAAGCACAACACCTAACACAACGATTGATAACAAAGTCGAAGAAGCAAAAACCAGCAAAGGACTTGAAAGCATAACCAACGAAACTCCTGTGCAGCAAACAAATAGACAACAATATACTCCCATAAACACGAATTACACAACAAGCATAAACAACGTGATAAATAAATACGACGGAAACATAAAGGACATCGCAGAAACGCTGAGCGGAAAGAAAACATATGATGTGAAAGAATACAAGAGAAAAGCATGGAAATGGTCTGACCGCATCAAAATCCTGGAAGAACAATACAAGACAAAGAACTTCACAGAAGAAGAAAAGAAAGGCCTGGAAGAACTAAAAGAATCCCTTAAGAAAAACAAGTATTTAAGGTACAAGAAAAAAGAGGAATACAACCGCGTAAGAGAACTGCTTGGAGAGCTCACAGGTGGTAACATTGGACTGCCCTGAAAAAAAGCCAATAAGCCGCCTTGAAGAAGAGCTTATCTACAACGGAATTTCTATGAACGCGCTGAACAAAGCCGCAGATGGAATCGTAGAAGGGTTATTCGAAAAAAGAAAAAAAAGAAGAGGGATTCTTCCATACACAATTTTAACAATGGCACTTGCAGCAACAAGCACCATGCACGCACCTGAAAAAAGCATGGAACATGAAATACCCATTAAAACATACGCAGAAAGGCAAGCACCAATTATTTCAAGAGAAGAAAGAAAAGAAAAACTCTTTTCAGAATACAATTTTGGAAGCCTCGAAGAAAGGATAAACACCCAGAAAGTCCCGATTCTAATGTTCCACGAAATAGGTGAACCAGAGAACAGGTACAGGGTAAGCCCAAGCAACTTCAGAAACATACTCGATGACTTAAGGCAAGACAATTATTTCCTTGTAACGCTTGAAGAATTCAAGAACGGAAACTTTTCAAGGGTCCCGACAGGCAAGAAGCCATTTCTATTAACATTTGATGACGCAAGCAGAGGCCAATTCGAATACATTCCTGGAACAAGAGAAATAGACCCTAATAGCGCTATAGGAATCCTGGAAGATTACAAGAAGAAGCACCCTGACTTCGGGACTGGAGGAGTCTTTTTTATAAGCTACTCAGAAGACAATCATAAGTTCAGAAAGCCATTCATGCAGGATGATAAAGTACAGGATAAACTGGAATTCTTGCTTGAAAACCAGTACGATATTGGATGGCATGCACCTTACCATAACAACAACACTAATGCTTCAGGTCAAGACATAAAAAATCAGGTTTTTAAGCTAGACGCTTTTTTGTATTATAACACCAAAGGAAGGATAGAAGAACAAAGAATAAAGGGCTACGCGCACCCATTCGGCGCAGTGCCGAGAAACGAAGAAGCAATAGACGAATTAAGAGCAAATTTTGACTTAATCTTTAATGCTTGGGGAGGCATGTCTAAACACCCGTTAAGTGATAATTTTGACGTGAGCAAGATACCAAGGATAGAGATGCACACAAGCAATATGAACCTAGTACTGGGAAGGCAGAATGCTTACAAGGTAGAAAGCGGGGACAAATTCTTCTACAAGGCTCTTAACGAAGACATAAACATGTACATAGAAAAAATGCCTGTACACGCAGAAAAACCTGAGTAGCTTTAAATAAAACCCTTCGTTACCTTTCTCGATGCTTAAAGATGTGAAGATATGCCCGAAGTGCGGAAGCATAAGACTTTCAGGCAGAGGACAACCCAATGTAGGGGGAGCAGCACCAGTATTCGGGTACGATGAAGGAATACACACGAATGAATGCATGGACTGCGGGTACACAGGAATCTGCCCCACAGTACCCTTAAAAGACCTAGAAAAAATCAGGAAACAAATACGGGAAAAGTAAACAAAACATATATAAATAAAACCCTTAATCCCGTGGATACATGGCTCCGTAGCTTAGTAGGTGGAGCGGTCGGCTGTTAACCGACAGGTCGCCAGTTCAAATCTGGCCGGAGCCGCCATTTTTCTCTTCTTTAAGGAAAGATTATTTAAAAGAAAACCTTCTAACCAAAGCAATATGGGGGGCAACAAGGATTTAATTAGAAAGACAGCTAGGCTGGCAAGGCTTCACCTAACTGAAGAAGAGATTGAAAAGTATTCCGAGGAATTAGTTGAAGTTCTAGAAGCATTCTCAAAACTACAGGAGTTAGGCACTTCAGGCGTTGAAAGGTCTCTGCACCCGTACAAGATAAGCGCAAAACTCCGCGAAGACGTTCCTGGAAAGCCATCTGGAAGAGATGCGCTTAAACTGACTAAACACAAAAAAGATGGCTATTATAAGAGTTCGAAGCTGCAATGAAAAAAACAAAAGAAACGGAAGAGTATTTCAGCGTGTTCATAGATGGAAAGCCAGAGAGCAAAGGAAAGCTTAAGGGGTTAACGTTTTCCTTTAAGGATAATATATGTGTGAAAGGAATTGAGACGAAAGCCAGCTCGAAGATACTTGAAGGGTACAAGCCCTTATTCGATGCAACTGCTGTTGAAAGAATAAGAGGGGAAGGCGGCCAAATAATTGGGAAGACAATCCAGGATGAGTTCGGCTTTGGAAGCTTCTGCACCAATACAGGCATCGGGATAAAGCCTCCCAAGAACCCCGTGGATAAGGAAAGGGTTACCGGGGGGAGCAGTGGCGGAAGCGCAGCAGCCGTAAAAGTTCTTGACAACCATGTTTCCATCGCGGAAAGCACAGGAGGAAGCATAGCCAACCCAGCAGCATTCTGCGGGGTCATTGGGTTAACGCCTACGTATGGATTGGTAAGCAGGCACGGGTTACTGGATTACGCTAACAGCCTGGACAAGATAGGCGTTATAAGCAGGAACATAAAGGATGCTGCTAGGACGTTAAGCGTTATCGCTGGAAGCGATGGAAAGGATATGACATGTACAGCGGAAAAAAAAGATTATGAAGGATATTTGGGTGAAAGCGTAAAAGGGATGACTATAGGAATCCCAAAAGAATATGTTAGGGGCTTAGACCCTGAAGTTGAAAAAGGCTTCCTGGTAACAAGGAAAATATTGGAAAAAAAAGGGGTTAGGTTTAAGGATGTAAGCTTAAGGAAAAACGCTGAGTATTCTATACCAACTTATTATGTAATTGCCATGTGCGAGGCAAGCACGAACTTAGCGAAGTACTCAGGGTTAAGGTACGGGTATACTGAAGAAATAGAGAATGAGCATTACGACAATTTCTATTCAAGGGTAAGGGGTAGTGCTTTTGGGGAAGAGGCAAAAAGAAGAATATTGCTGGGCACTTTTGCGAGGATGACTGGTTATAGGGATGCGTATTACGACAAGGCCTTAAAGGCGAGAACAATCTTAATAAATGAATACAAGGAGGCGTTCAAGGATTGTGATGCGATAATGCACCCAACCATGCCGATACTTCCGCCTACTTTTGAGGACGCAAAGAAATTAACGCCCTTACAAAATTACATGTTAGACTTGTTAACAGTAGGAGCGAATCTTGCAGGGCTACCACATATAAGCGTGCCCGCAAAGAACACTAAGCTACCTGTAGGAGTAATGTTTACTGCTGATCATTTCGATGAAGAAAAACTAATAATACTGGGTGAGAGCCTTGAATGAAATGAAAATCGGCTTGGAGATACACGTTACTCTGAATACTAAGAGCAAGCTGTTCTGCTCATGCCCAACGACCGCAGCTGAGCCCAACAATAATACTTGCGTTGTTTGCCTAGGGCACCCGGGTAGCAAGCCGTACTTGAATAGGGAAGCAGTGCTAAAAACAATAAAATTATGCAAAGCCCTGAACTGTGAAGTTGCCAGAGAAATTATTTTTTCGAGGAAAAACTATTTTTACCCGGACTTATCAAAGAATTACCAGATTACCCAGTACGAAGAACCACTTGGAAGCAAAGGCCACTTAGAAGTGGACGGGAAGAAAATCAGGATTAAGAGAGTACACTTAGAAGAGGACCCGGCAAGCATAACAAGAGAGAACGGCGAAGTCCTAATTGACTATAACCGTTCAGGGATGCCCCTCGCCGAAATCGTAACTGAGCCAGACTTGTCCAGCCCTGAGCAGGCAAGGAAGTTCATGAAAAAGCTTTTGCGCGTCCTTCGTTACCTGGATGTCTTCAGCACTGATGGAGTGATTAAGGCGGATATAAACGTTTCAGTTAAGGAATCCAGCTATAAGAGAGTTGAGATAAAAAACGTTACGGGCTTTAAGGATATAGAATTAGCAATTACTTACGAGGCGGAGAGGCAGCAACGCGCGGTTTCAGAGAAAGAAGAAATTAAGATGGAAACAAGGGCTTGGAATCCGGGCAAAGGCGTAACGGTTTCCATGAGAGAAAAGGAATCAGAGGCGGATTACGCGTATATTTACGAGCCAGACATACC
>PWWA01000007.1 GCA_003562145.1 Candidatus Woesearchaeota archaeon
CCCCGCCACAGCCAATTTTCCTAGCCCGTAACAGGCATTCAGAAAAACATCCTAAAAATGCGTTTCCAATAAACCAGAAATGAACAACCCTTTTTAAATAGTTGCATTTACTGAATTTACATAGCTTCCAGTCGCTTAACCCTGTCATTCATATCAGGATGCGTTGAGAAAAGGTTCCTCAGCCACGACTTCTTTTTCTTGAAAGGGCTGCTAATGAATAAATGAGCCGTAGCCTTATTCGTGTTCCTTAGCTCATTAGGGTCCTGGGAAATCTTGCGTAGCGCATTTGCCAAACCCCGCGGATTCCTTGTAAGGACCGCAGCGCCCGCATCCGCAGCGTACTCCCTCCTCCGGCTAATGCTAAGCTTGATTAACTCCCCTATTAATGGTGCGAGGATCGCGAGAGCCAAGCCAATGAGAATAAAGATAATTTGGGCGCGCCCATCACGATTACCCCCCCTCATGCCGCCCCAGAGAAAGCTTCGAAGCAAGAAATCAGATAACAAGATGACTATTCCAACCATTACAGCTGCGATCATCATACTCCTGATGTCATAATTACGGATATGCGCCATTTC
Organism: Candidatus Woesearchaeota archaeon; assembly: GCA_003562145.1. Classification (GTDB taxonomy): domain Archaea; phylum Nanobdellota; class Nanobdellia; order Woesearchaeales; family 21-14-0-10-32-9; genus PWWA01. Next base: position 579 of record PWWA01000007.1, read on the forward strand.
ATGCGCAACCACCCCCTCCAGTTCTTCGCGGTTCAGCTTTTCAAGCAGCCCAGTAGTCACAGCAACAGCGCTATGATTAGGGTCGCGGCCAGTCGCGAAAGCATTCGGGGCAGGGTCATTGATAACGTAAGCCTTAGGAGTAGGAACTCCTGCGGCTAGAGCCAAGCCCTCCACTGTGTGATACAAGTAGGGATATTCTTGCTTTGTAACAGGCTTCGCCCCTGCCAACGCCATTAGCATGTTGCCGCCAGAGTAATAAGCGATTAAAGCGTAAGCAAAGCCGAAAACCAATGCGAGGATTAAGCCGAAGTACAAGTTACCCCATATCAAGCCTATTAGCAAGCCCATGCCTCCTATTAAAAGCATGAAGACTAAGAATAAGAACAATGACTTCCAGTTATTATTCCTTATTTCATCGAAATGAACTAATTTGCCTTGCACCATACCGCTCACCCCAAAAAAAAATAATAAAAAAAAATTTAGAATTTCACCTTGACGTTCTTCTTCTCCTCTTCAGGCGTTTCAAACATAGCCCTCTTCGTGAAGCTGAACATTCCTGCGAAGACGTTATTCGGAAAAACTTGTATCTTTGTATTGAAGCGCATAACCATGTCATTGTAATGCTGCCTTGAATACGCGATCTTATTCTCCGTCCCGGATAATTCTTCCTGCAACTGCAAGAAATTCTGGTTAGCTTTCAAGTCCGGGTAGTTCTCCGCTACTGCGAACAAGGACTTCAGGGTGCTGGAAAGCATGTTGCTAGCCTCAGCCTTATCCTCCACGCTTTTAGCACGCATAACACTAGTCCTCGCCTGCGTGACTTCGTTGAGGACACCTCGCTCATGCTTCGCGTAACCCTTTACTGTTTCTACGAGGTTAGGAATTAAGTCATTCCTCCTCTTAAGCTGAACATCTATTTGAGCCCAAGAATTTTCCACCTGATTCCTCAGCCTAATCAAGGAGTTATAAATAAGTATTACTACCAGTATTAAGAATAATACAACTCCAAGCACTATCCAAGCCGTCGACATACTCTAATCACCCCCTATTACATTGCATAGTGACGCATAACATATTATAAAACTTACGATTTTAAATAAAAAACATTAAAAACCCCCAAGGGAACCGCTTAACTAGTATGGCAACCAGTTTCAGGAACAGGAAAGCGAAGGGAAGCCAAGCCGAAAGGGAACTCGTTAAGAAATTCTGGGGCATTAACTGGGCGTGCATTAGGAGTGCGGGGAGCGGGAGTCAGCACTACCCAAGCCCGGACATCTTAGTCGGGAACGGCTCGAGGCGCTTAGCGATAGAGGTGAAAACGCTTTCTGCTGATAAAAAATATTTTTCTGCTGAAGAAATCAGGGGCTTAAAGTACTTTGCGGATAAATTCGGCGCTGAGCCATGGGTAGCAGTGAAGTTCCAAGGAAGGGAATGGGTTTTCTTGACATTAGAGGATTTAGAAGATACAGGTATGAGCAAAGCCGTAAGCAAGGAGCTTGCCGGAAGGCGCGGGTTAAGCTTTGAGGAACTTACAGAATCCTAGATTTAGATTTTGACTTGTTAGTAACTATCAGGACTACTAAAAGGAAGGTTATGATCATTACGCCAATAAACAATAATAGTATTAAGTCAAAGCCTTCTTTTTCTTGTTCGCCTGAAGGATTAACATTAACTATAGAGCCTTTTTCAAAAGTAATTTTTTGGTTATAATGAACCCTGCCGCTTATCTTGTATTGGCCGGGATCTTCAGGCGAGAAAAACATTTCGAGTGATGCTAGCTCGCCGCGCGGAACATCGATTACGGGGGACTCCAATACTTGGACTATGCGCCCGTCAATGCTTACAATTCCCTTAAACTGTGCACTAACAGTTCTCTCACCGCGGTTCCTGAAACTAGCAGTTATAGGTATTATCTCTCCGGTAACCGCCCAAGGATTGTTGTTAATCCTTACAAGCTCTCCGACGTCGCTTATGCCGCCTCTTTCAAGCACGCTGAACGTGACTAACGCGCTTTGCCCACATACAGGCTCGGTGATTTCAGCCCAGTATTGGCCTGGCTGCAAGCCTAATTCTAAGTCGCTTTCAGGGCTGAGAGTCTTGGTTGGAAGGACTTCAGAGTGATGCCTGTACCTGTATTCCAATACTTGGTTTTCCTGGAACTGGTCATAGATATTTAGCTCAAAGGAAGGCCTGACCCTGACATTGCCATTGTTGCGGATATTGGCAGATAGCTTGACAGGATCGTTTACTTCTGCGTCGGATAACGAGAAGCCGCCTGCAGTGCAACGGAGTATCTGCGTATCTGTAATGTTAACTGTTATCTTGACCTCGAAAGCAACAACTATGTTAGTGCCCATGGTAGAGGTTATCTCACCAAGCGGCCCGGTCATGACCATAATAATTCCTTCGTAAACATCTACTCTTGCATCGCTGGGAGGCTCTACTATTATGTTTATATTACCCGGGTTATCCTCGTTAACAATTATGTATTCTTCTTCCGGCTCAAACCTAATCCAGTCACTGATTTCTCCTCTTGCCTCGTAGAATACCTGGACGTTTTGCGGAGTTCCAGCAGTTACCACTATTTGTTGCTCAGCATAGCCTCCCCGCAACACGTCGCTATATGTAAGGCTTGCCCTGTTCACGCCTAGCAGCGCGGCTTCAGAGCTATGAATAAAAGCAAGGGCTATTATTATTAATGCTAAAGGAAAAAATATTTTTTTGCTCATCAAATGCCCTCCAACCTGCATAGGGGGTGCTGGGTATAAAAAACTTTTTCTTTTACAGCCCAAGCGAGATGTCGGTTAGTATGTCGTAGCTTATTTCCTCAACTTCTTTTACGTATTTCTTGCTCATTTTATCACCTTTTAATATTATGTAGTGGTCGCTGTGAACCTCAGCGTGCCTGTGCATATGCCCATCGGGTTAGGCGGGACGTATAACTGCCAGAACGTTTCCCAAGTTACAGGGGCGGTGGCGTCCGTAGGCTGGAATAGCGTTATATTCATATCCTGGTTAGTTGAGGCTAAAGGCGTCTTGTCATCCCAAGGAACGCTTGTTACGGAGAACCTTTGGTGCTCTACATCTATGTTGTCACCGTACTGGCAGACTAATCCAAGGCCATCGCCTTCAGTTGCGCCGTAGCCCAAGACGCTTACATTAATATTCATATTCCCAAAATTTGTTATGTTGGCAGATACGTTGGAGCTTGTTTCGAACACTAGCATATCCCCGTAATCTATCACATCTGTAACGTTCAGGGCGTACAAAGCATTTATCGTTGTATCATTAAACACAGAGTCAGAGAAACCCGATGATTCATTAACAGATACATTGCAGAACCATGTCCCGTTATTAGCATAATACCAGACATCGAAAGAGCAACTATAATTAGCTATGAACTCGCCGTCATTGCTTATCTCAGCGCAACTGCTATTCGTGTAGTGAACGTTTCCGGAGTCCGGGTCACCGCTTTCATTCAAGTAATAATAGAATGTGCCCATAACGTTTTCCAGGTTGTTATATCCACCCCAGTTACGAATCGTAGCATTACAAGTTACTGTCTTTGTGCTTCCTACGTTAAGAGTTATGTCTTGCTCTACTGACAAATTTATTATTACAGGCAGGGCATTGGTTATGTTAACTGTTGTTGTAACATTCATATGGTCTGGATAACCTACTTGTGCATTGGCTTGCAGTGCAAAGAATAGTATGAGAACAATTATTGATACCTGAATAATCCTGTTTTTTGTTGTGTATCTCAATTTTGATCATCCTAGTTCTACGTAAAAATAGTAAGGCGTTGTAGATGATGGGTTATTTGCGAGTATTAGCTGGAAGTCGAATGTGGATCCATCGTAGCCGGTTGTTTCGGGGTTGATAGGGGAAACGTATACTAAGTTTGTAGTGTCATCTAGTAGTATTAATGGGAAGTCCGCTGTTGCCTGGGGTTGCCTGGCATCGTTCACAAAGGTGCTTGTTGCATTACAAGTATTTGCAAGTATGTTGACTGTTCCTATTGTTAGGGCTGGATGCGTTGTTTCATTGAATGTGTTGGATATGCTGTCAGGCGCTGCGCTGGACATTCCAAGAAATGACTCTTCTGTTGTTATCATCGCGTTTGCCGCGCACTGGATATTTGTCCAGCTTACGCTGTCATTCCTGCTTGAGTATATCTCGCCTGTTATCTCCGACTGATCTAAAGCCCAATTAAATATCGTGTTTCCTCCAGAGTCATCTAGTGTTAGGCTTCCTGTGATGTTTCCTATGTATGCTTTCCACCTGGGGTTCTGCTGCAAGGCATCTACTACTAGCGTAGTTATGGAACCGCCGCTATCTGTCCTTGAGGCTGGCGAGGCTCCTTCCGGTGCATCTGTTTGGTTGAACGTAATGGTGGTTCCTGTTGGTTGCGCATAAGCCTGAACTGCTATTAATATTACTGATATTGTCAGAGCCGTGATCCACCTTGTTTTTCCTTTCATTTTTTTCCTCGTGATAATTTTTTTGATTTTTGTGATTTTTGTGATCGTGATGATTTTATTTAAAAAAAAAAAAAAAAATAGTTCAGCTTGTTTCCTTACTGCAGTTCTAGGTAAAAGTAGTAAGGCGTTGTTGGATTTTCTGTGTCCCTCCCGTTTTCACCTACCAATAATTGGAAGTGCCAAGGCGCTCCATCGAATCCTGCTGGTGATGAGTCTTCTATTATTGTAGTGTATACAACGTTGTCGTCTGTGTCTGCAAGCAGGACTTGCCAGAACTGGTTGTTCTGTACTCCTCCTGAGGAGTATGCTTGTGTTGTCGGGCAACCAGTCATGTTGCCAGATCCTACTAAGAACGACGGATGATTGGTTTCGCTGTATGTATTGTTTACACTATCCGGGTCCGTTGTTTGCTGGCCAAGGTATGTTTCCTCCGCGGTTATGCCTGTTGCATTAAGGCAATCTATGTCTGTCCATGTTACGCTGTCGTTCCTGCTTGCGTAAACTTGCCCTGTAGGCGTGCTTACGTTCCAGTCGTAGAAGTTGTTGCCGCTTGCGTCAGCCAAGATTATTGTTCCTGTTATGTTTCCGTAGAAACCTTGCCAGGACTTTGTTACTGATATCGATGTTATGCTTAGCTCTGTTACGTTTCCTGCCTGGGCGTCGATTGGTGTTGGTGTTGCTGTGTCGTTGAATCTTGATGATGCTTCAGCAGTTACGTTTTCAACTCCTATTGGCTGGGCAGCAGCTATTCCTATGCTTAGTATGCCGGCTAATGCCAGCATTACTGCCGTTTTCTCTAACCACCCCATTTTGTTTTTACCTCCTATTGTTTTTTTTATTGTTTCATTTTTTTATCCCCTGATCGTGTTTTGAGGATCGTGTATTGCGTAATAGCTGTCTTTGTCTTTTTGGATTGCTTCCTTGGTTGTTGGCTTGTATGTTACTTTTCTTGTTAGCCCTTGGTGTTCTGCGCTTATCGGCTTGATGTCTTTCTTTTTGCCTTCTTTGAATAAGATGTGGATGCTTAGCTCTGACAGGCTTGTTTTGTCTATGTAGATTCCTTGTATTATGGGTAAGTGTTCCTGGATGTTCTGGTATGCTTTTTCTATGAATGCGTGCTGGTTTTCGTCTTCGTAGAGCCATATGCTCATCATGATTTTTTTGTGTTCGTCTAGTTCGAGGAGTTTTTTGTCTACGAGTCCTGTTGCGGTTACGATTAGGTATGCGTTATCTTTTGCGAGGCTGTATATTACTCTTGGCTGGCCTTTGTCGCGGTTGCTTATTCTTTCGCTCATTACTATTCCTGCTAGTTCTAGGAATCTTAGTGATTGGCTGATGTTTGATATTGATGTATTGGCGGTTTCTGCTAGTTCTAATGGGGATTTTTTTCCTGTGGAGAGTGCTTTTAGTATGTTCCATTTCGCGGCTGTGAAAAGGGTTTCTTTCTCCATTTTCGTTTTGTTTGTTTTTTTTGGTTTTCGGCTAGCCGTTCTCGACTACAAACAAATCCTCCCTGGTATGGTTTTTTGTATCCTAATACACTTCTGGCGAAACTTATATTTAAATGTTTTGTTTTTTACAATAAAAAAGAAGGCACAAAAACAATACAAACACCAATATTACAAAAACACAACACTACAA
>PWWA01000081.1 GCA_003562145.1 Candidatus Woesearchaeota archaeon
AAGTTCTGGTCTACGAGGAAGCTGCTTCCCCTTCCACCTGTAGCACTCCTAAGGTCTGATGCTAAGCCAAACATTTCTGCTACGGGGAGCTTGCCTATTACCGTTACTACTTCTCCTTCCTGCTTCATATCAAGTAGCTGCCCCCTCTTGTTCTGTATTAGCTTTGATATTTCACCCATGTAATCCGCTGGTGCCTCAAAAGACATTGTCTGGACAGGCTCATAAATTAAAGGACTCGCTGATGACATCGCGCCTCGTATACCTTCCCTTACCGCTGGGTACAGTTGCGCCGGGCCCCTATGGATGGCGTCCTCGTGCAACTTTACGTCGTCGAGTATGACTTTTACTCCGAAACAAGGCTCCCTAGCAACAGGGCCTGCGTTCATGACATCTTCAAACATATCCATTACCATCTCGATTATTTCGCCGATGTGCACTATTCCACGCGTGCCATCAATCAATATATTTCCTTTAAATATATCCCTGACGTTTCTCGCGGTTTTGTTGTCCATGCCCGCCTCTTGGAGGGCAGTCCATAATTCTTGCTCTTTTTTCTTAACCCTGCCCTGCGATATCTTACTTTCTTTTATGGCCCTAACAAGTTCTGGCTCCATGGGCTCTACCTTGAAGTACAATTTGTTGTGCTTATTCGGTGATTTTCCCTCAAAGACGCCTTGGCTTGGCTTTGTCACGGTTTCCCTGTATACCACTATAGGAGGGCTTGTGGTTATGTCCACGCCTTTTTCCCTTACAATACGGTTCTCGATGACTTCTAAGTGGAGTTCGCCCATTCCATGCATTAAGTGCTCCCCGGTTTCCTGGTTTATCTCTATTGTTATGCTGGGGTCTTCTTTGGAGACCTGCATTAATACTTCAACGAGCTTTGGCAGGTCACCTGGCTTCTTGGCCTCTATAGCTTTGGTCATGACCGGGTCAAAGATATGCGTAATTGCCTCGAACGGGTCAACGTCTTTTGTGATAGAAACGGTTTCCCCTGGGTAGGCATTTCTTAAGCCGCCAACACCAATAATATTGCCTGAAGGTACATCATCAACGATTTCCCTTTTTGCACCATTGTAAATATATACTTGCTGAACCCTAACCTCTTGGTTGGCTTTTGCAAGATTCACTATAGTCCCTTTTTTCATGGTTCCTGAGAAGAGCCTTCCTGCGCTTATCTCCCCAGCTTGAGGGTCAACAACTACTTTGGTCACTACAAACATTAATTCCCCTGCAGGATTGCATGTCAATAAGTCCTTGCCAACTTTGCTTTCAGAGTCACCATGCCATATCTTTGGAATCCTGTAGCTTTGGGCTTCAACAGGATTAGGATGATGCCTGATAACAGCGTTTAATATTACTTCGTGGAGCGGAGCCTTTTTCTTCAGCTCTGTCCAGTCATCATTCTCATACGCAGATATTATCTCTTTGAATGTTATTTCTTTTTTTTTCATGTAAGGAATGCTAAGAGCCCAGTTATGAAACGCGCTTCCAAAGCAAACACTTCCATCCAATACGTTAGGCTGCCATTTCTCCCCGTATTCTTTCTCCGCGATTTGCCTTATTAAGCGGTTAACATTAGTTATTATCCTTGTAAACCTGTCCTGCATGGCTTCAGGCGTGAGCTTTAGCTCTTTTATTAGCCTGTCAACCTTGTTTATGAAAAGTATGGGCTTAACACGTTCCTTTAAGGCCTGCCTTAACACGGTTTCAGTCTGAGGCATGATTCCTTCAACGGCACATGTCAGCACTATGCAGCCGTCTACGGCCCTCATAGCCCTTGTTACGTCTCCACCAAAATCGACGTGCCCAGGTGTATCTATTAAGTTGATTAAGTGCTCTTCCCCACCTAGGCTGTGCACCATGCTTACACTGGCAGAGTCAATCGTAATACCGCGTTCCTGTTCGTCCTCGTGGAAGTCAAGCTGGAGAGCTTTTCCTGCAAGGTCTTCTGACATCATTCCCGCGCCAAATAATAGGTTATCAGAAAAAGTTGTTTTTCCGTGGTCTATGTGTGCTGCTATCGCTATGTTCCTTATCCTTTCTGGCTTGCCCATCAATGCTTTTACCTTATCTGCCATCTTTGCCATTATATCTTACCTCATCCACAATATCTATAATATTTTTCCTGTCCTGTACAATAATTCTTCATCAATCCTTTTCCAGGTGTGAAGCTCTTCTTCGTTAAACCAGATTTTTATTTCTCTCTGGGCTTCATCAACTTTTCCAGATGCGTGTATAAGGTTCTGGATTGGCCTCTTGCTTGAGTCAGCCAACTGGTATGTGTCAAAGCTGTAATCCCCGCGAATTGTTCCAGGCAAGGCATCGCCTGGGCTCGTCGGGCCTACTATTTTCCTTGTGTGCGCTACCGCGTTATGGCCCTCAAGGACCATTGCGAGTATAGGGCTCATAGTCAGGAATTCTATTAGTTGCTGCCTAACGGTTAACCCGATTTCCCTTTCGGTCTTGTCTATCTTCAAGCCTTTTTTTTCATAGGATTCTTTTTGTTTAATGCCAACGGCCTTAAGCCATTCCTCATCCGCAGCGTAATGGCTCCCCGCCAATTCTTCGTTAGGGTAAACCATTTTCATGGCGATTATCTTCAACCCGCATTTTTCGAATCTCGTTATGATTTCACCTATGATTCCTCTTTGGACCGCGTCCGGCTTTAGCAATACAAGCGTTTTTTGTATCATTTTTTCCTCTTATTGTTTTGCGCCCTTCTTAATGGAGTGGTACTCCTCGGTCCACCTCGTCGTTCTAGGCTTTCTTTTCAGCTTTAGCATGTTCTTCTCACATTTATTAGAGCAAAAATCAAGGATTTTTCCGTCTTTTTTAATGTATATTTTCCCTGTTCCCTGCTCTATGCGTGTCTTGCAAAAATCGCATTTTTTAGCCATTTTTTCACCATGTATAGTTAGTTATTGCCCCTTCCTGCCTTATTCAGAGGCCTTGCCTCGATCTCTGTTTCTCTCAGCATGAGGATGTCTCCTTTCTGGACAGGGCCTTTAACGTTTCTCCTTATGATCTTGTTCTTGTCCCTGCCATCCAGGATTTTGCACCTGACTTGTATTGCTTCCCCCCTCGTTCCTGTCCTGCCAACTACTTCTTCTACGCTTGCAGGCACGGCTGGTGAGAAGTTTACATCTCCTTTTGGTTCGCTTGCCATTTTGCATCACTTATTTGTTTGATAATTCGCTGATTGCTTCTTTGGCTTCGCCAGGCTCGGTTATGGCCACGGCCGCTGTGCCTACAGGCATTCCGGCTGCTGCGCCAAGCTCTTCCTTTGAAGGGACTTCTACGCATGGAATGTTTTTTTCCTTGCATAGTATTGGTATGTGCATCGTGATTTCTTTAGGTGATACGTCTTGTGCTATTACGACTAGCTTTGCTTTTCCTTTTTCTACTGCTTTTGTTGCTTCGTTCGTGCCTTTTCGTATCTTGCCTGTCTTATTGGCGAGTTCTATTGCCTCATATGCTTTTTCTGACATTTTCGTTTTACCTCCCAAGGGAAATTTTTTCTGAGGATCACAACTTTTGAGAATTGTTTACCTCTTTCAGCCCTTTTGGGCTTCATTAGTCATTGGTGTTTGATTGGAAATGTTGTTGTTTTATAAATTTTTGTATTAGTAAAGAAAGCTGAGAACTAGTGTGATCGTGGCTGTTGCCATGAACAAGTATGCTGCTTTTTTGTAATGCTTGCTCTTTTCTTTCGTTGTCTTTTTAGGGTTAAAAGAAGCTATTCCGTCGAGCAGTATTATTAGGAGTGCTAGCAGTGCAGCGTTCTGGCTTTGCACTGCGAGGCCAAGCCCGAGTATTGCGGGGTACACGTAATACGCGTTTTTTTTCTTGTAGTAGAGGAATGCTAGTGTGGTTGCTGCTAGGGATGCGATGATTATTGTGATTGCCAACGGATTTTTTTGTATTGTGAGTATTAGTGCTGCTAGAGCTAGGAAGGGTATTGCTAGTAACGCGTATTTTTCTGCTTCCTTTTTTTCTTGGACAGCCATGTGAATTATTAGGCCGCCTGCTGCGTATGCTAGAGCTGCGGTGGATGCGTAAAGAAATGAATAAGTTAATTGCGGTAGAATCATTTTAGTATTCGCTCATTTAAATATCTGTCACTGTCTGGCCGCAGTATACTGCTGAGCCGTCTTTCATGGTTATTATGAGTTTGTGATCAGGCCTCCCTGTTGATAACAGGTAAGTGCCTTCTTGCTCTACGGGGATTATCCTGTTGTCGTCGTCTACTATTACTATGCAGAAATCCCCTCTTATGCCGAGTAGGCTTTTGAGTTCGTTGTAGCTCATATTGTATATGTCTTCGAGCCGCATTCTGTCTATGCTGTGGCCTACTGTGAGGTTTGTGGTGCCTATATCTGTGGTTTCTGTTTCGAGCCTTGCGTATATTATGTCTGCTTCTCGTCTTAGTGCCTGTTCTTCATCCTGTTCAGTTGATAATATGGAATATAGAATTACTATTACTAGCATGAGGACTACTACGCCTATGATGAGGTCCAGGGACCATGTTTGCCCTTGTTTTCTTTTTCTTTGAGACATTTTTCTTATGTGTATTGGTTTTCTTGGTTTCCGGGCTTTTATATATTTTTCTAAAGCAAAGGGTTTGGAAAGATTAATAAAATAAATTTGAACCAGTTATATAAAAGTTTTGAAAAAACACTTATTTATAGAAAGATTTATATATTATGAACGTAATCCATTTATAAAATATGTATATGTTAGGGAACAATAATTGTTATTGTTACTGCCAGATAATAAAAAAATTGGCTTTTGTTGGGGGGATATTAATATGTCAAAATACGTAAAAAAATGCCCTGAATGCGGCTCAGTAAACCTATTCTGGAACAAAGACAAAGGAGAAATAATCTGCAGGGACTGCGGCTTAGTCCTAGAAGAAAAAATGGTTGACTTCGACCAGGAATGGAGAGAAATGGACAGCGAAGCAGCCGCAAGAAAAAGAAGGACCGGCGCCCCAATGTCCTACACGCATTTCGACCAAGGACTAGGCACCGAAGTAGGCACAAAAGCAGACTTCTACAAACTCGGCGGAAAGAACAAGAACAAATTCTTCAGGCTAAGGAAATGGCAGCAAAGAATCAGCACAGCCATCGAAAGAAACCTTAAACTGGCATTAGCAGAGCTAAAAAGGGTGAGCTCATACTTAAAACTGCCAAGCAGCGTTGAGGAAGAAGCAAGCAGAATCTACACATTAGCAGTACAAAAAGGACTAGTTAGGGGAAGAAGCATGGAATCCGTAGTAGCCGGAGCACTATACGCAGCATGCAGGCGCCACGACGTTCCAAGAACATTGGACGAATTAAGCGAAGCAAGCGGCGTAGAAAAAAAAGAAATCGGCAGAACGTACAGGTTCATAACAAGGGAACTAGGAATAAAAATCCTGCCAAGCAACCCATCAGACTATATCGCGAGGTTTGCATCCTCACTAAGACTAAGCCCAGAAGCACAAACCAAGAGTGTTGAAATCATAGAGGAAGCACAACGCGTAGAGCTAACCAGCGGCCGCGGACCAACAGGAATCGCAGCAGCAGCATTATACGTAGCCGCGCTGATAAACGGCGAAAAAAGAACCCAGCGCGAAGTCGCAGACGTAGCCGGAGTCACAGAAGTAACCATAAGGAACAGGTACAAAGAGCTACTCGATGAGCTGGGCTTGGAAAAAGAAATAAAGAAAACAAAGAAAAAAGCAACAGCAACAGCCTAAAAACTTCCCGAAAAAAATTTTTTTATTTTCCCAAATTCTTTTTCATCATATCCGTTCTTGTAATCGTTAGCCAAATCATTCAAGGCATCTAAAGAAACGTTGTGCTTGGAGAGCAATTCCTTCATCTTCCCCTTCGAGAGGAACTGGCAGAACTGCGTCACATTCTTAGGCTTCTCGGTATAACGGCACCTCTCAAAATCAATCAATACAGGCTCATCATCCCGTATAATTATGTCCTTATAAGGATTGGTCATTTCATACTTGTTAATGCCTAATAAGTCCATCTTCCTGCATTGCACGAGCACTTCAAGCAAAACACCCAATAATTGTTGCTTGGAAGCATTCCCCACCCACTTATTAAAATGAATCCCCTCCACAAATTCCCTGACCAAGAAATCTTTTTCTTTATCATAATAATAGAATTCTGGGCCGACACCTATTTTGTTTAATGCTTTATTGCTCTCGGCTTCGCTGGCCACGGTGTTAATAGCCTTGCTGCAAGGATTCCTCGTTTTTAGGACAACTACTTTGCCATCTAATACTGCCTTGTAAACAATTCCTCTTTTGCCCTTCGCAAAAAACTCTTTCGTGCTCCAAAGAAACCCCGCTTTTTCCTCATCAAACTGCGCCATTAGCAGAAGACAACCAAGCCTTATATATAAGTATATCTTCAAAAAAGAAATGCTCCTTGCCAGCAACTCGGAAGAAATAACCAAGTTCTTTTAATTTTTTATCGAGTAAAGCAATATCTGCGGTTGAGCTTGCAACAAAGAATAAAACGCCTTTATCCGAAAGAAAAACTTTTGCGTGTTCAATGAAACGAATAGCTGTTTCCACGCCTTTTTTCCCTCCATGCAATGC
>PWWA01000030.1 GCA_003562145.1 Candidatus Woesearchaeota archaeon
CACAGGGGCTATCATGAATTCCTGGAATCCCAATTCGTTTCCAGCATGCCCCCCGCCGTTTATTATGTTTGCAAAGGGAATCGGCATTACGTAGTCAGAGTTCCCGTAAAGCGCGCCTAGGTATTCGTGCAAGTGCAAATTATACGTGTTAGCACCGGCACGCGTGCACGCCATGCTAACCCCGAGTATTGCATTTGCGCCTAGCCTTTTCTTGTTGTGTGTCTTATCAAGCTTTATCATGGCTTCATCCAGAGCCCTTTGCTCGTCAATCTCCATGCCTTTCAGCTTCCGATAAATATTTTCGTTGACATTGCTTATTGCTTTAGAGACGCCTTTTCCTTTGTAAGCGCGTTTCCCATCCCTTAATTCGTGTGCCTCGTGCTTGCCTGTGCTAGCTCCTGAGGGGACTGCTGCGGAGCCAATGCTGCTCTTTGTGAATACATCAACTTCTATTGTTGGGTTGCCCCTTGAATCAAGTATTTGTCTCGCGAAAACTTTTTGTATCTTCAAAAAAAATCCCCTCATACCTTGTTTTAGGATAAAAGGTTTGTGCGTACTTGTTTATAAATGTTATCCTCTTTGAAAAGACTACTTTTAAGTGGGTATTGCAGATTAAAATTTTAGCTGGTCCCTTATTATTATGTTATGCCTGGGTATTGTCTTTGGCGGCAGCTCTACTACGTAAATGGCTTTGGCTGAGGGCTTATAGAAAGTGAATGGTGTGAGAAGACTCTTTGTTTCCACAACTTTTTTTTGCTTGTTAAGGAACAAAACATCTATAGGCGTGAAAACAAATATCATGTGCAACGGGATTATTTTTTCTTTTTTGAAGAAGAACACGTGGGCTTCATCTTTTACGTTAAACCTGAGCATCAAGCCGAAAGCCCTGCTTAGAAAAGACTTCCTCAGAATAGTTTTTGAAGCCAATTTTTGCTCTTTTCCATGCCTGATTACTGAGATCATTATTGAAAATCATAAGCCCAAAAAAAAAGAATAAAAAAAAATTATATTTCTTGTATTTCAGTTGTTGTGAACTTTTCTTCCCCGTTTACGGAAAGCGAGAAGCTTGCTGGGACGTGGTCTATTTCGATGGAGCCTTCAAGCTCAACGACATCTATTACTTGGATGCAGAATTGCTCGGGATCTGGGTTGTATATTTCTACGTCGATACTGACTTGCACGGGATATGATTCAGTCATCATTTCTTCAACGAGCAAGTCATGGCAAGGCGTAGGCTTCTCAATCCTTGCAGAGTACCTTAGCAAGCCGTCAGTGTACCAGACGCCGAAGCCCTCTTCGTCCACGTCACCGATGCCGGGGTCATGGGTTGTTTCTTCAACGCTTTCCTCATGCACTAATACGCCATCGATAAAAACAAGTATTGTAACAGGCTTCTCCACGTCTATGAAGCTTTCTATTTCTTCAGGGGTTATGACTTGTGCGCATATCGCGTCAGGGTCGGGGAGAGTTGTTATAAATTCTATTCTTGTTATATCCCCAGGGGTTTCTTCTATAGTTATTTCGTGGCAAGGCGTGGGCTTGTCAACGATTGCCATGTAATGCAGCATTCCGTCTTCGTAGCGAGCGGTGAAGTCGCTCAGTGAAGGCGTGCCTATTGGTGGGGGTATATCTTTGCCGCAAGCAGTTATTGCCAGCAGCGTAACAGCCATGAGGGCTATCAGCATTATTTTTTTCATGCAAATCACCTCGGATTGTTTGTTTTCAATAACAGTAATGCCTAGCAGTATTTAAATGTCTTGAAGATTCCTATTTAAATTGAAATTATCCTATGTAGCTTATCTCTTTCATTTTCTTAAGCCTTTGCATGGATGATTTTTCGTGGCTTATGTCTTCGCCTTTCATTTCCTTCTGGAAAAGCTTGATTTCCTTGTTTATCTCCCTATAATTTATTTTTAGGTTGTAAGCCTTTGATAGTACTCTTAGTGTTTCCTTTGCGCTTTGCAGCCCGAGGAACATGGGATGCCCATATGTTTCTGCGAGCAAAGCAGCGCTGCTTATTTTTTCTTTTTTGCTCATGCCTACGAGCAGGCCAGATACGCCTATGATAGGCCCGACTATTCCGTAAACGTTTGAGCTAGCACCGCATTTCTTGAATTTTTGAAGGAATTCTTTTTTGTTGGCTGTGCAGTAAACCTTGGGCTTTTCAGGCACTTCCGCCAAGCCGATGCCTCCAAGGGTTACTATTTCCGTGCACCCATATTTTTTTGCTGTAGACAGGATTTTTTCGGTGAATAAATAGCTTGATTTTTCGTTGTTGGGCTGGACATCCCCGCATAGGAACAAGTAATCTTTCCCGTTGATTTTTTTGTGGAATAATTCTATCTTTGGAAGCTCTACTAAGCCATCCTCGTTAACGAACACTGAGTTTGGCAGGTCGTATGATGAGAACCCCATAATTTTCTCGGCTTCAAACTGGTCTACTAAGTAATCCGCAACTATTTTTCCTACGTTTGCAATTCCTGGAAGCCCTTCAATTAGTACTGGGCGTTTCAGTTTTTTTTGCTTGTACGTCTTCGTTTCCCACATTTTTCTTGGCTTGCCTCCTATAGTCCGCGTATTTATCGTCAGGGCTGTACTTTGCAGGCCTGACCCTGACGCGCTTGGAGCCGCAGGCACAGCTTTCTTTTAGGCCGTACGACTTGCAGTTAGGGCACTTCAGGATGTGCATCAGTCTCGTTCCCTCTTTTTGAATTTGAAAAGCGCTGTTTTGTCAGCCATAACAGTTTTTTCGGCTATGGCTACAGCGTCTTTTAGTTGTTTTTCAGCTTCCTTGTAGTCTTTTGCTTCTACGCTTATAGAATAGTTTCCTGCGCCCAAGTAGTATATTCCAATAGTTTTTTTTGTGCTCTTCGCCTTCACCAGCGCGTTTTTCACCAGGTCAACGCCGTTCTCCACGTAGGTCTTAATGGTAATAGTTCCTGTTAGGATTACTTGCTTCGGCTTAATTTTTTCTCTTACAATAGCCTCTAGTAGCTCAGCGTATTCTTTTTTTAAGCCGGTTTTTTCGAGTGATTCATTGTTTTCCACTACGTCTTCAAATGCAGATTGCAATAAGCCGTATTTTGGGAGGAGCACTGAAGAAACGTCTTCGTATGCTTTCTGGACAGGCTTTTTTAGCTGGTTTGCAAGGCTTTCAATGATTTTCTCTGCTTTCTGCTCCTGCTTTCTCTCATCGGTTTTTTGCCTTTTTTCGCGCTCATTAACCCTCCTAAGGGATAAGTCGATGTGCCCTTTGGCTTGGTCGATGCGGAGGACTTTGCATACAACCATCTTGCCTTCTTTAACATAATCCCGGATGTTCCTAATCCTGCCAGGGCTAATCTCGCTAATGTGTATGAGGCCTTGCCTGTCGTACTCCTCAATCTTAACGAAGACAGAGTTGTACTGGACGCTTACAACTGTACAAAACACGATTTCTCCTTCCTCCGGGTAGCCTTGCCTTTTAAGAAGCATTATTCTAGTACCTCGAGAATCCTGGCTTTGACCTTGGTCTTGCCGCCTGTAGGCTCAGCCATGTCCTTGCCGCAAACCAAGCAGCTGACCTTGCCCGAAGCCTTTCCGAATATTACTTGCTCGTTCTTGCATTTAACGCATCTTACTTTTATGAATTTTGAGTCTGGTTCTGTTTTCATCTTAAAAATCCTCCGTTGCTTAACGTGATACGACGGGGAAACATATTTTTCTTTATAAGTTTTGTTATAAGAATTCAGACTAATTCTATTTTCTTAGCCCTTACACCGCTGCCCTGCATAGAGGTCTTGTTGCAGACACTGCATGTATACCTGAAATCGGTTTTCTTGCTTAGTTTCTTGCCTGTGCTGCGCCAGCTCTTAATCGGAGGCTTAGAGAACTTGCCTTGGTTGCCTGCACCACGGTTGGAGCCCCTGTCGAGGAGCCTTCTGTTGCCGAACCTGGATAAAGGGTTTGCTGTGCTTCTTCCTTTCTTTTTGGCTTCCGCTACTTTGTGCTCTGTGTGCTTCTTGCAGTGCTTGCAATGCCTCTTAACCGTCTTAGGAATTTTCATTGTTGGACGGGAAAAGAAAGGGGTTTATAAAGATTTTGGAGAGTGACCGTGGCTTTCCAGGAGGACGTCTAAGTCCTTTTTAATATCGCTGAAGACTTCTGAGAAAGGCCGTTCGCCGTTTATTACTTTTATTCTTTCAGGGTTTTTTATTGCTAGTTCTAGGTATCCTTGCCTTGTTCTTTCAAAAAAATCCCTTTCGTTGTCTTCCATCCTGTCAACGATTTTTTCTGGGTCAAAGAATTTTTGCTTTCGACTATGCATTTCGCCAACGCTTATATCCAGGAAGTAAGTCCTATGGATTTTTTCTCCTTGGACCGCGTAGGTGTTGTTAAGGAGAAAATTGTTGGTGTATTTTTCTTTTCCGTGGAACCTGCCGTGGCCCTGGTAAGCTATGGTGCTATCGATGCTCCGGTTTATCAGGATTACCTTGTCCTTGATGTCTTTTATTTGTCTGAACAACTGGGCTCTTGCAGCAAAGAATAAGCATGCTTCTGCGAACGGGTCCAAGGTTTCTTTTTCATCAAGGCCTGCGTTGTATTGCTCGTTGTACTTCTTGATTATTTCCTTGTCTTTGATAAGGTTTCTTGTAAGTTCCCCGTAGGCTGTGCTTCCTGGCTCCCTGAAGGATTCGTAGGGAATGTTCTTTGATGAAAGGTATTCCTGGACATGGGCTAGCTGTGTGTCTTTTCCTGATGCTTCAATTCCTTCCCATGTAATAATTAGTTTTTCTGCCATTTTTATTTTCCTCTTCCAATGAGTTTCTCCAGCTTTCCCTTGAAAGAATTTCCTTCCCTGCTAAGCTCTTTGACTGGTTCGCTGGAATCATCCAACATTATTTTTCCTTCTTCGTCTTTCTTCTTAATAACGAAGCCGACACCTTTATAGTTATCAAGTTTGTTAAGGTCTATTGCTTGATTCATGAATCCTTTTTCTCTTATTAGCTTTATTTCTTTTTCGCTTAGGCGCATCCCATTGATTATGTATGTGTGCAATGCCTCATTTGCAGTGGGCGTGTGAAGCCGATGGGCTTCATCTACTAATTCGGCTAATGAACGTATTTCTTTCTGCGCATGCGGGTCAAGCCGTAGCATTAGGAAATGACCTAGATTGTGAGAGTCTCCTGTTCTCCACCTTACAGTGTAATTCCCGACGCCTTTTGTCCTCCTCACAACATCTTCAGGGGCTCCGAGTTCCCGTAGTGCTTTGGCTGTTTCGAGGCTTTCTTCAAAGGTATTTGCTAAAAGGTGTATCGCCCTGGTTTTGTCTTCAGGGTCCATTTCTTTCCCCCTGCCCTGCCTGTTCTTCCTATCCTGGTATTTTAGCTCTATTTCAGGAGGAATGTAGAATTGGCTGCCTATAGGCGTGTATCCCATGAATCCGTGGTTATCAAGAGTTCTGTGCCTTCCTGCCTGGCGGGGGTCTACAAATATTGGTGATTTGCTTTCCATAGCTAACTCGCACATCTCTATGGGTGATGTGTGAAGGTCCCTGATCAGGCTTCTTACTAAGTGCTGGTCGTCCTGAAGGGTTTTTGTTCCTTCTCCGTAACTGGTTCTTGCGGCTTGGGCGAATGAGCTGTCCTCTCCCATGTAGTCTACTACCTGGAATTCTCCGTGATTGAGAAACGTTTTTATTTTAAACAAATGCTCTTCAAGGCCAGGCACGGTAGGCCTTCTTGTTTTTTCCGGAGTCCATGAACTATTTTTAAGGTGGCCGTCAACAATTTCGTCATCTGTAGGAAGTGTTAGCTTCAGGTTTTTTTTCTTGTTGCTCAAAAGTGCTTCCCAGGATATTGGTGCTACGTAAGAAGCGATTTCTGCAATTGCTTCAACGTAATCCCTGACATGACTTTTTAAATCAAGCTTTGCTCTTTGTATTTCCACGAATTTTGCGAGGGATGGCAAATCCATTTTCCAATAGAATCTTGTGTTGTTGTCTATGCCCAGGCCGCTCCTTGCGAGTTCCCTTGCCATGTCTATTCGTATAAGCTCTTTGTAGTTGTTAGCCGCGTTTTTCCTGTTTTTGGCTAGTAAGTTATATGCTTTCCTCGCGGTTTCTCTATCCATGTGGCTTTGGAGTTCTCCTATGCGAGGTATGTAAGAAGTATCTAGCATAACGGAGTACCTGCCTGAATATTCGTTTACGCTGGAGGAAGGCTCATAAACAAGTGTGAGGGCTGTTTCTATCGGGGCTTGTATCTGGAACTTTAATTGTACTGACTTAAATGGCTCAATTATTTTTTTTGAGGATATGTGGTTTATGAAGTCGTCTGTAGAAGGTTTTTCTGGGAATATGTTTTTGCCGTGTCCTGCTGTTGCTGCTCTTTCTACTGTTGTGTCCCCTCCCATGTAGTCTACTAAGCTTACAAAACCGCTGTCATAGATATTATGGTAGTCGAATAATTTTTTTTCTGCGCTATCAGAAACATATCTTTTTGTCTTATTTTCTCCAAAAGGATTTTTGTGCTCCATCATCAAACCCTCCCTA
>PWWA01000115.1 GCA_003562145.1 Candidatus Woesearchaeota archaeon
ATTCTTGCCTGAGCCAGTTGCTGAATATATTGCTTTCCTTAATGATTTCTTTGTATTCTTCATCACTCATTTTCTTTAATAGCTCGAGCAGTTCCGGTATGTTTGTTACAACCACGTTTTTTCCAGGTATCTTTAAGTGGTGGTCTTCAGGCATCTTGATTATTTTTTGGTTTCTCTTATGGTGCACTTTCGCAAAGTATCTCGTCGTGGATATTTTTTGTATTGCTACTATGGCTATTAGGAGTATGAAAACATATGCTATCAGCAATAGCACTTCTGTTTGCATGGCTTCCCTGCTCGCGCTGAATATCATGGATTTCCTTATGCTCTCCGAGGTTATGACGTAAGGGTTGTATTCCGCTATGTTTTGTATTGTGTGCGAAAGGGTTTCTAGTGGGAGTACTAGGTTTGAGAGGAATATGAATACTGAGCCTATCGCGATGGTGCTCATCGTTATTGCTTCAAACGTATTGAACAGGTGCCCGAGGAACATCCCCATTAGTATGAATACCGTTGTTCCCAGAAGTATTATTATCGCGGTTGTGTCCAAGTTGTTTAGTATAGGTACTTCCAATCCATAATAAACCGCTACTAGTATTATGGTGGTCTGGAACATTATTACTAATAGGCTTGTTATGTATGTCATGGATATCAGGAAGGGCTTCCTGCTCGGAGTGGTATAGTTCCTGAAGAATGCCTTGCTTTCTTTTTCCATGTATACGAGGGTGCTTGAGAGCATTATCCCCACGAAGAGTATTACGAGCATTAATAAGTATGGGAATGAGAACGTGATTTTCCGGTTGTCCGTTGTTACTGATTCAATGCTTGTAGTTATGGGCTGGGCTATGCTTTCGGCTGTTGTCCCTGTGTGCTCTGCGAGTTCTCTTTGCGTTGTTTCAAGCCTTGTTTTTAATGCGTCCAAGTTGGAGTTTACTGTGTTTAGGCTGCTTGTTATGCTGTCAAGCCTTTCGATGGTTTGGCTTTGCACATCCCTTGTCTGTGTGAGCTTGTCCCTTAATGAATTAATATTCTTAGACAGCTCGTCTACAGCTGTTTTTAGGTCGACTATGCTTGTTTCGTTTGATTCAATTGTGCTGTTTAAATTGTCTAGCGCGGTCTCAAGGTTGTTTTTTTCTTGTGATTCGCTTAGCTGGTCCAAGATTGCGTACCCGGCTTCAACCGCGTCCCTCGCGTCTGCTCTCATGAATCCTATATCGCTTTCTACGTCATCTATCCTGTCCCGCAGCGGATTTAGGTTTATCGTTGTGTCCTTTAAGTCTAGGTCTGATAGCCCGCTCCTGGATGTTTGTACTTGGCCAAGGATGCTTGTTATGGATGCCCGCATGCTGATTATGCTCGCAATGTTTTGCTGCGTGGATTCCTCTGTTTGTATTAACGCATCAAGTATGCTTTCTGTTAGTTCCTGGCTGACCTCGGTTCTTTCTATGTCCATTGTCCTGCTGAGGTCGCTTACCAGTTGGTGTACTAGGTTCAGCCTTGATTCGTCAACGTAGAATTTTACTTGTTGCTGCCTGGTCCTGTCCACTTCAAAATTCTCTGGGAAGCTTATGCATGCGAGCACCACACCTTCTTTTATGCTTTGTACACACCTGTTTTCATCCGGCATCTCTATTATGTTTGTAGTGCTTGTGTTCAGGGTGTCTATGAATCTCTGTGTTAACAAGGTTTTTTCAGGTGCATAGGTCCCTATGTTTATCGTTGTTTCCGTGGTATCTGTGAAACCGATTCCTATTATGATTACTATCAGGAGGGGTGCTAGCAGCACGACTAGCGCCGACCCTTTCGACCTTAAGAGCAGTTTAAGGTTCTTTTTTATTACGCTTATTGTCCTCATCTTTTTTCTTGGTTTAGGCTTATGAATAATTGGTCGAGGCTTGGTTTTTCGAGGCGGAGGCTCATCACTCTCTCTTTTTCTTTCTCGATTTCTTTCATCACGTCGTTGAGTATTTCTTGTGGTGATGGGCTTAACAGTAGTAATTCGTTTCCTTTGTTCTCATACCTCGTGATCTTGTTTTTGAATTTCTTCAACATTTTTTTGCCTAGCTTTTCGTAGTCCCCAGGGTATGTTTCTATTCGTATTTCCTGGTCTTTTGTGAATTGTGCTTTGAGCTCTTCCGCTGAGCCTATTGCTTTGATTTCCCCGTCTTGCAGTATTACTATCCTGCTGCAGAGTGTTTCTATTTCGTTTAAGTGGTGGCTTGAAAGGATTATCGTGGTTCCTTTGCTGTTTATTTTTTCTATTAGCTTCCAGATGTTGTTTCTTAGGACTGGGTCTAGGTCTGCGGTTGGCTCGTCTAGTATTAGCAAGTGCGGGTTGTGTATGAGTGCGCAGGCTATATCCAGCCTTCTTTCCATGCCGCCGGAAAGGTTTTTTCCGAGTATTTTCTTGCTGTTTTCTAAGTCCATTAGTTTCAGTAGTGTGTTTATGTTTGCCTGTAGTGTTTCCCTGCTTAGGTTGTATAGTTCTCCGAAGTACTCTAAGTTTTCTCGTACGGTTAGTTTTTCGTAGAAGCTTGGCACTTGGGCGGCGAAGCCGTAAATGTTTTTGAATGCTGTGGGTGCTTTGTAGACTGATTTGTATATAGAGTTTTCTGTGGCTATCAGGTTTTGCCTCTTAAATTTGACGTCGCCTGCTTCTGGCCTTATAAAGCCAATCATTGTGTTTAGGAGCGTGGTTTTGCCTGTGCCGCTCGCTCCTATTATGCCGAGTATTTCTCCTGGCCTGACATCTAGCGTTATGTCCTTTATGATTATTCTTCTCCCGTAGGACTTGCTTACATTCTCGATTTTTAGCAAGGGATCATCCATAGACGTAGTGTTTGTCTTGGAGGTTTTTAAAGTTTGTTGTTTACTCAGAAGGGGTTTTGTTTTTCTTGTCTTTTACGAATTCCCAGATTAGGACGATGGTTAGCACGATGACGCCGCTTGCGAGGAATACGAGTGAGGTTGCAGGGGTTGCTGTTGCTATGGGTGCAGCTTCGTCTGCTACCATTCTCATGGCTATGTCTGCTTCTGTTGTCATCATTGCGATTGGGTCTGTTTTTCTTGCCGGGAAATATTTTTCTATTCCCCATATTATCCCGGATATTGCTCCTACTACTAGGTATATCGGGATGAATTTTTTTAGCTTGTCCATGAAGCTTGGGTCTTCGGTTGGTGCTATTATTATGTATTTGTTCGCGATTTTGTAGTGTGTTACTTCTTTTCCTTTGGGTGAGTAGTGGTATTCGTCTTCTGTTACGAGCTTGTTTTCTTTTAATTGTTTGAGGTTGTAGTGCGTGGTGCTTATTGGTATTCCGAGTTCTTTTGATATTTGTGTTTCTGTGGCGTGCTCTTTTCCTGATAGGTATTCCAGGATTTTCCTGCAGGTTTCGTTGCTTAAGACTTGTGTTAGTTTCTTGGTTTCTTTTTCTTTTAGGGACATTAGTACGAATGATTTGTCTGCCATGTTTCGGGTAAGTATTATCTTGTTTATATACTTGTCTTTGTCTTCAACCGCGTTCGAAGCTACCCAAAACAATTATTAGCAATATAGAAAATAAT
Source organism: Candidatus Woesearchaeota archaeon (assembly GCA_003562145.1). Lineage (GTDB taxonomy): Archaea > Nanobdellota > Nanobdellia > Woesearchaeales > 21-14-0-10-32-9 > PWWA01. The sequence continues at coordinate 3,565 of PWWA01000115.1, forward strand.
TGTTTTTCCTCAAAATTTATAAACCAAATAACCTTCCCAAACCCAGTATTTGTAGGGCTGGGAATGACAAACCAGGCACCAAGCCATGGAGGAAAGTCCACCCACAAAAAAAACGGCTGCCTACCCTCGACGTAGGACCCAGAAATGGGTGGCAACCGACAAGAAACAAAACCACCAACGCACAGGAATGAAGGGCTGCGAAGGCCACCGGCAACAGAGGCCGAGATAACCCCCAGACCACAAGCATTGGAAAGGATGAAAAACACGGACCCAGCCAGTGCAACTCCCCTCAGAGGAGGCTTAGTAGAATGTCATAACAACCCATCCGCCCATCAAAAGGCTGGGGTTGACAGAAGGCGGCTTACACCAGCCCTACAAGTACAACCAAACCTTTTTCGAAAAGTTTGGCCAAAAAGAGTGCTGTTTGCGCTTTGTTTGGCAACACATTATTCTTTTCAGGGGCTTGAGCAGAGCGAAACACTGATAACCACAACAAAAAAATTTATATATAGTCTCCCCAAACAATGTATCTTATGAGAAAAATCTTGCTCGCAATCCTTGTTTTGATATTATTGCTCGTAGTAGGTTGTTCAACCAAGTACGTCTGCTACGATGGCTCCGTCAAGGACAGGGAGAGAGACTGCCCGACAATCCCCGTGCCAGACATAGATGTAAGGACGGCAAGGGACGCAGTAAATAACTACGGGCAAGCTTTCGCAAGAGCCAGAGGAGACACATTTACCCTAGTCAATATTTACCGTGACGGAGCTGACTGGTACTCAAACGTTCTATTCAGCGATTTCAGGACACAAGAAGTTAGCGAAGCAACCCTAAAGATAAACGGCAGGACTGCCACAGTCACATGCATTGAAGGCTGCGCGTACCTCGGCGCAACACCCGAAGCGCCGACAAGATAAAATATTTTTTTTCCGCCGATTTTTCCATAATATTTTTAAATATACACTCATTCTCAATAATTATGGCAAGAGACAACAAGATAAACCTGCCCTCATCCGGGGCGGGACTCACAAGGTATTTTGATGACGCACAATCAAGCATAAGCATAACCCCGCAAGCAGTAATAATATCCATATTAGGCGTCGTAGTCATCCTGCTATTGCTTACAAGTTTCTAAGAGAGGTGCGATATAAATGATGCCAGGCATTAATCCAAGGCAAATGAAGCAAGCTATGAAACGCATGGGCATCCAGCAACAAGACATACCTGCAGAGCAAGTCATAATAAGGCTTAAAGACATGGAAATAATAATTGACAACCCATCCGTGCAAAAAGTGAACATGATGGGGCAGTCCTCATACCAAGTATCAGGCGAAGAAATAGTGCGCAGCACTTCAAGCGAGCCCATAATAACCGATGAAGACGTAAAAACCGTGTCCGAGCAAGCCAATTGCTCCGAAGAAAAAGCCAGGAAAGCCCTTGAAGAATCCAACGGCGACTTAGCCGAAGCAATAATGAAACTATCAGAATAGTACGACACATTTAAATACGCGTTGTATAAAACTATTCCTCATGGAAAAATTCCAGGAACAAAGGGAGAAATCTAAGAAAACCATTAGGATAGCAGACCACATCCTTACAGTAACCTACCCGTTGCTTAAAGACCCGAAACTGCTCGTATCAGCCACTAAAAACATATTCTTGGCGGCCGAACAAGCAATGGACTCCGTGCTTGAGCACGAGCGGCTATTCAAGAGAATACCCGCGTACCAGGATAACTTCGAGTCAAAATTCAGGGTTTTCAGGGAAAAAGTAGTGCCGAGAAACAATCTCAACCCGGAACACGCAAAAATGATGATGGAACTCAAAGATATACTCATAGCCCACCAAAAAAGCCCCATGGAATTTTCAAGAAAAGAAAAATATGTGATATGCTCAGATAACTATGACCTTAAAACCCTGTCCGAGAAAGACCTGAAAAAGCATTTGGGCAACGCAAAAATATTTATAGAGCAAGCAAGCCTGCTAACCCAGAAGAATGAAAGAATCTTCAGATGAATACACGGATGAGAAAAAAAAGGAGCTTCTCACAGAAGCCAAAGAAGAGCTAAAAAGAGTGGAGCACCTAATATACGTAAGCCTCAAATACACGAGGACCGTAGATGTCTTGCTTAACGCTATAAGCAGGATGATAGAAGCATATGACTTCACGTTCCAAGCAATACTGCAGCATGCATTAGAAGAAAAAAAAGTAGACGAAATCCCTGCTACGCCTATAGAAAAAGGAAACCTTGTAAAACAAGTATACCCTGATGATGAGCAAGTCTCGGACAACGTAGGATTGTTCTTCCTGCTGAGAAAGCTTCATAGGTCTCCAAGCCCGCAGAGGGAGCAAGAGTACAGGCGCCACGTCACCATGCGGACAATCGTTGACGGCAAAGAAGAAATAGTTAACATAGACATAATAACCCGGTACTATTTGTTCCAGCTAGAATTCTATAGGAGGATAGAAGCAGAGCTCCATGGCAAGCAGGAATAACTTTAAATACATGGAACGCCAATAATACTTCCAGGGCCTAAAAAAATGGCGAAATTCATAACTATTCTGAGCGGCAAAGGAGGAGTAGGGAAGACTACGTTGAGCGTGCACCTCAGTGAGGGTCTGGCTGAAAAGGGCTTGAAGACCCTCCTTTTGGACGTAGATCCCCAGGAATCTGCGAGCTGGTGGAGCGAACAAGAACCCGAACACAAAGTTCTCCTGAGTGACACCCTGCAGCTTACGGATCCCCGAG
>PWWA01000048.1 GCA_003562145.1 Candidatus Woesearchaeota archaeon
ACAAAAACAATACAAACACCAATATTACAAAAACACAACACTACAAAAACAATACAAACACCAATATTACAAAAACACAACACTACAAAAACAATACAAAAACCAATATTACAAAAACACAACACTACTATAATAATATTATTTCTATAATTACTTTAATTTATAATTTTATGAATTATTTTGTTTCGAGCCCTTAAAACGCTAAATTCGGAGTTTTTGTGCTTACGATATCTCCGCAAAAAAGTAATAAGTAGTCGGAGTAGCAGACACAGGATTCTCCGGGACAATCAACTGGAAGTCATACGCGCCAGAATCATAACCCGTAGCAGCACTCTCCAAAATAGTCGTAAACACCAAATTACCAGAGCCATCCTCCAACAATATCTCCTGGAACGTCGCATCCTCAGAAGGAGCCTGAGGCGCATCATCCACATAAGTCGCAATAGCCCTACAAGTACTATTAGCAATAAAACCAGTGCCAACAAAGAAGCCCCTGTGAACAGTATCATTAAAAGTCCTGTTAATGCTATCCACAGAAGACTCGCTTATATTAAGGAAAGACTGCTCATCAGCAATGCCTTGGTCAGATACGCAGCCTATAGTGCCCCAGTCCACAGAGCTATTCCTAGAAACATAAACCTGCCCCGAAACCGTCTCAAGTGTCCAGTCATAAATAGTGCTTCCGCCAGAGTCCGTAAGAGTAACCCCCCCGGTGATATTACCTACATAGGCCTTCCAACGAGGAGTCTGGAAAGTACCACTAAGCACCATCGTGGTGAATGATCCTCCAGGCGTGGTTATCTCGGAAGCAGGATCCAACAACGGAATATCAGTATCGTTATAAGTTATATCTACTCCTGTTGGCTGTGCCCATGAAAGCATAGCGCCCAATAACAAGAGGCTTATTAGCAATACCAAAAGGGTTCCTGGCAGCGCTATTTTCTTCATTTTCGCACCACCCGTTCCTTGTTTTTAGCCCTCTCCAGAACAGTCCATATTGTTTTCGGGCTTTTGCCCAGCTCTAGGGAGATTTGTTTTAATGTAAGGCCTTCTTTTTTTAGGTGTGCAGCGATTGCTTCCAGGATTGAGAGCTTCCTGTTTGCGAGTACTAATGTGTTGATTGTTCTTGATGGAGCATATTCCAAGGGAGTTTTTGTTGTTTTGTCGTAAGTAGACCAAATCGTTCTCGGGTTCCTGTTTAGGGCTTTTGCGATGCCTGAGTAAGTAAGGTTTTTCTGTTCTTTTAGGTATTTGGTTATTGCTTTTAGGCCGCTTTCCCCGTGCCTGAATGCTGATAGCGGTATTTCTATGCCTTCTTTTTTTGGCAGGGTTTCCTGGTATGTTATGTCGAAGAAGTCTGGCGGGGATATGTCTTCGGAGTAGCGAGCTGCGCTTATAGTTGTTGTGAATGCGTTTTTTTCTTTGCCCGCTTCAAAAAACATTATTTTACTTTTTATGTAAGATATACTTTATAAATGTTTTGAATTTAAATATATTTTTTACTTATTTTGTAAGATTTTATATAATTTCTACTTATTATGTAAGAATTCTTTTTGTGCTAAAACAAGCCGAAAGAGAAAAGTTTAAATAATACTCAATAACGGCTAATATGAGGGAAGAGGGAAACATATTGAACAAAAAACCACTAATCCTAGTAACAATACTCATTCTAGCCCTGCTCACAACACCCTCATACGCAGCAGAACAAGTAATAATCAACTCAGCTGACTGGAGAGACGTATACTCAGGAATGCTATACGCAAGGCTCGAAGGCAAGCAAGGCCACTTCTTAACAAGCGAAAGGCACGCAAGAATCATACTGCCAAGCATCCCAAGATCATCCGAAAGCATGGAAGTATTCAGCTCAAGAAACAACCCATTCATAGTAGGATACCAGGCACTGCTGGAAAACGAAGGATACCAAAACGTGGAAGAGCTAAGGACCAGAAACGGAAACCTAGAAATCCTTGAAAGACTTCCAAACATTGACAGATTCATAATAGTAGACGATTCATACGGGTACAACGCAATATCCGTAGCGCCACTAGCAGTACTGGGAAGATACTACGTCTTATTCTCAAACAGGAACAACGTAAACCAAATAGTTAACACCCTGGAAGACAGAAACGTACGAGAACTAATAATATACGGGCAAACAGAAAGAAGCCTAAGAGACGCACTCGAAGGATACAACCCCACAATAATAAATACAGGTGACAGGTTCGAAAACAACATAGAAATCGTAGAAAGATACCAAACATTATACAGGTCGATACACGGCCAGCCAAGAAGGCAGGCAATACTGACAAACGGCGAATTCATAGAGATAAGCATAATGAGCGGCGCAGACCCCGTACTATTCATAGGGTTCGCGAACGTGCCAGACCACGTAAGGGAATACATAGACAGGAGCGACTTAGAAGTCGGAACGCTCATAGGAAACGAATTAATAGGAACCGCTACGTTCATCCGAAGACAGACAGGCCTAAGCGTATTCGTAAAGTTCGGACAAGGAGCAAGGGTGCCTGAAGGGGCAATTGCACAAGTAGAGGACCTGGACAGGTTCCCAATACCAAGATATGACTTAAGGCTTGAAATAGTTGCCGCAATGGTAAACACAGCCACTAATAACTTGGAAGTAACTTACAGGAACCTCGCGCCCATCGCAACTTACTTCAGGCCCCTCAGCATAAGGGTAAGCGACAGCCAGCAAACAACACTCGTGGACATTATTGACACAACACCTACATTTATAGACAGGAATGACTATAAGACCATGCTCTACCCATTAATAGACGGGGACGGGGCCAGGATTGACTTAATAGGAGATGAAAAAACGCTTAACATGACAGTTATATACGGGGAATCCCCAAGGTCCCTGGAGCAGGAGCTCCAGGCAAGCCTAAGGCTTGAGGAAGTAAGCATAATTGACGGGGCAGAGATAGAAATAATAGATGTTTCTTATGTGCAGAGAACCAGCACATTCCTAGTACGGGTGAAGAACATAGGCAGCGTAGATGCTTATGCAACCGCGGAGATACATGAACTTATTATTGATGGAGACACATATATTTTTGGCACAGACCAGGTTGTGCGTGTCAGGCCGGGAAGGACTGCCACGCTGAGCGTTGAAACCACGATGGAGGAGGAAGACATCCCTAATAATGACCAAGTACGCGTTAAAGTCCTTTACGGGGAAAGGGAGAACGCGCTCATAAAGATTAAGGAAGGCGTATTCCCGTTCAAGTTCGCAGCGCCGGATATAATGCTGTACGTATTGATAATACTGATAATCTTGCTGCTAATACTTTTCTTCTTGAACAAGAAGTGCAGGAACTGCAAGGCGAAGAACCCTGTATTCAGGAAGACTTGCAGGAAGTGCAAGCAAAGGCTATGATTTTTTTCTTGGCTTTCCTTTTTTTGCGCTTACAGGAACGAAATAAAAAATAAGTAAATTTATAAGTAAAAAAATAAGTAAAATATATAAATACTGGGCGCAAAAGAACAAGGATGAAACTTAAAAGAAAGCTATACACACGCGGTCACTCATACGAAACCACAATCCCAAAACCAATTCTATTCGAGCTAAAACAAGGAAAGAAACACAACGTCGTATTCAAATACGACCCAAAGAAAAAGAAATGGTACATTGAATTCGAGGAAAGAAAAGAATAAAATGGTAAAACAAAAAGCACTCCTAAGCCTAGCCGGAATATTAACAGTGCTAGGCATAGCCATATTCTCATTCTACATAGCAGAAGACCTCCCAAACACATTAACAGGAAGAACCATAACCCGCGCATACATAATAGAAACACCCCCAGGAACATGCGAGGTAAACCTATCAATTGGCCTTAACCTCGCATCATTCTACTGCGAAACAGGAGAAAGGCACATAAGCAATGCCTTAACAGACGAAAACAACAACGTACTAAACTACGAAGCTATTTTCAAGTACAACCCAGGCAATGAAGACAAGCCATGGAGCAGCTACAACCCTAGCCTGCCAAATTGGACAATACAAGACCTGAACAACCTTAACAGGCGGCACGGGTACTGGATAATCATGGAACAACCAGGAACATATTACAGGGAAGGATTCGACTTCCTACAAACAAACATACAACTAAAAACGGGGTGGAACCTCATAGGATACCCCACTAAAAATGAAAGGGAAATAGAAGAAGCGCTAAGCCAGATAAACGAGACATACACAAGAGTAGAGGCATACACCGACGTAAACGGAACAAAAACATGGCTTTACCACGTACTTGGAGAGCCGGGAACACTAGAAAACATGACGCCAGGGCTCGGATACTGGGTGTACGCAGAACAAGACACAAGCTGGTTTGTGAACTGGTAACAAAAAAATGGTGCGAGCAATAAAGGCAATAACAATATTATCATTCCTTATAGTAGTGCTTCCCATAATATTGGCTGAAGCCCAGGAAAGCCCCCCACTACCCCTGCAATTATACGGGCGCGCAGTATCCTTCAACACACCCGTAGCACACGGGACAATAATAACCGCGATAGACACGGAAGGCAATGCGTGCGGCAGGTTCACAGTAACATATTCCGGGTACTTCGGAGTCCTGTCATGCAGGGGTGAAAACACAACCCTTGATGGGACTGGTGCAAGCCAAGGAGAAAACATAAGGTTTAGGATAGGAGCATTTCCAACATCAATATTGTTCGGCAACACAATTGACAGCATAGGCAACCTTTATTGGGAGAGCGGCGTTTACAAAGAAATAACAATAGTTGCGCCCCCAATAATTTGTGGGGATGGCTTCTGCGACAGGTATGAGAGCTGCAGCACTTGTCCCGAGGATTGCGGGGAATGCCCTGTAACACCACCTGGGATTCCTGATTCCCGTCCGCCTGAAGGCCCTCCCAGGTTACCTGATTTTGGCTTAATAGATGACGAGCCAATAGTAATTGACTGCGTTGAGTCGTGGAGCTGCAGTGATTGGAGCATCTGCTACCCGAATGGCACGCAGACAAGGGAGTGCATTGATGTAAATGCGTGCGGCACAGATGAAGATAAGCCTGAAACATTACGGGAATGCATATATGAGGAGCCGCCGCCAAGGGAGGAAGTCCCGAGAGAAATAACTGAACGCCCGAGGCCTGAAGAGATACTTGTTGTTAGGAAATGCGATGAGCGCCTCCCAATACTGAGTGTTGCCTCACTGGTTTTCATAATGTTGTTCTTAATTATAGTAGTGGTGCCGCTATTGCATATGAGGTCTGCCAGGAAAAAAATTGTGCGTGACAAGTACGCGGAGGAGATGGATAAGCTAAAGGCTGTTTATCACCTGGAAAGAAAGACGTATACTTTTATCATTATTGTTTCGGTGCTCGGCGCAATAGTTTACTTGTATCATTACCTTTTTTTCTTGTGCAAGGATGTTTATTATGCGAATCTTTGGCTGCTCGCATTATTTGTGTTTCTTTCGCCTGTAGTGATACATGTCTTGATTGCTGTTATGAAGTACAGTGAGAAGGCGAAGATGAGGAAGATGAGGCTTTTGAACAACAGCTATTATAGGCATGTTATGTATTTGATTAAGATAACTAACGAGCAATTATCAAAGTCTGAGAATGAGATTACTCAGAAAATATATTTGTTGGGGCAGGATGGGGAGTTCCATGACCTTGTGACAGGCACTAAGGAGATAAGGAATATTTATTATGATATGACTAAGCTTTTCACTCTTTACAAGGAAGGCAAGCAAGCCTCTAAGGTTGAGAAGGACTTGCTTTCAAATATGGAGAAGCTGGATAAGAATGAGGCTTTTAGTGAGGCTGCGCTGAAGCATCCTGAGCTGGACTCGTTGAAATCTAATTTGGCTTTGCTCTATAAGGCGTACGAGTCCAAGCAGGAGTTGTATGATGAGCTTAGGAGGATTGAGAAGGCTGCTGAGGATGCTGAGGAGGGGAGCGGGGATGATGCGCCGAGAGAAAAAGATGGCGATGATGGGGATGGCGTGGTGGAAGCTTCTGAAGGGAAAGAGGCTTCTGGGGAGAAGAATGGTGAAGGGCCGCCTATGGGAAAAGATTCTGAAGAAAAGAAATAAGTTTGCTAGCAAGCTAATAAAATATTCTAATAGCGAAATATTTATATATTAATATAGCAGTTTGTATACCTATAAGGCAGCAACTGAACTAAATGA
>PWWA01000074.1 GCA_003562145.1 Candidatus Woesearchaeota archaeon
CCTGATGACGGGGTGCTAATGGTTAACTCAGAGTTATTGCCTTTAAGCAACCCTGAATTCGAGTCAGGCCCGCCAAGCATTGAAAGCATAGAAACCGCGAGGGTAATAGACCGAGGCATAAGGGAAAGCAAGACTATAGACACAAAAAGCCTTTGTATAGAGAAAGGCGAGAATGTGTGGAGCGTAGCCATAGACATAGTGCCCATTAACTACGAAGGCAATCTATTGGATATAGGTGGCTTGGCAGCGATTGCAGCCCTAAAAACCGCGAGGTTCCCCTTAGTAAAAGATGATGGTACTATTGATTATCATCAGAGAACTGATAAAAAGCTTGACCTAAAAAAAATGCCTATACCTGTAACTGTTTGCAAGATAGGCGAAATACTAATAGTTGACCCGACTGATGAAGAGGAAAAAGCGATTGATGCAAGGCTAACCGTGACGTCTATTGATGAAAAAACGCTTTGTGCCCTTCAGAAAGGCGGGAACCAGCCCTTAACCGTGTCCGACATTAAGGCAATGGTTGAGTTGGCGCTTAAGAAAGCTGGTGAGCTAAGAAAAATACTTGAAGGGGTGAACTAAGAATGCAGCCAGTAGAACTCCAAAAAGATGAATTTACCAAGTACGAGAAAGCCAGGATTATAGGGTCAAGGGCGTTGCAGATAAGCATGGGTGCTCCATTCCTCGTGAAACTCAGCGACAAGCAACTCAAGGATCTGAAGTATAATCCTATAGAAATTGCAAAGCTTGAGTTCAACGAGGGCCTTATACCAATGGAAGTAAAAAGGCTTAAGCCGCACGAGAGATGAAATTAGTTCCTGAAAAAACTGGTGATGGCTCAGAAACTTTTAGGAACCTAGTTGTTGATGAGTTGTATCATACTAAATCTGGTGCTGTGACTGAAGCCATAGAAAAATACTCTGAGCCCTTAAAGGTATGGCAGAAGGAAAACCCTGTAATCCTGGATATTTGTTTTGGCTTAGGATACAACACAGGGGCTGTGATAGATGCGATAAGAAGCCATGGCAATAACTCAAAGATTAAGGTTTATTGTTTTGAAAACGAAAAGGTTATTCTGGAAAAAGTGTTGGATGTCAACCCAGGGTTTAAGTCTTACCGTTTAATAAGGGAATTCGTAAAAAATTTTCTTCGGGAAAAAAGGGAAACGTTATCAAAGGGTAATATAGAATTAGTAATGCTCTTTGGTGATGCACGAAAAAAAATTAGAGGAGTTAAGTGTGAGGCGGATTATGCGCTCCTCGATCCGTTCTCCCCGAAGAAGCAGCCCGAGTTGTGGGAAAAAGAATTTATGGAAAATATTTACGCTGCCTTGAAAGATGAAGGGAGCCTTGCAACTTACTCTTACGCAAAAGTGGTGCGCGAAAATCTTGAAGCAGCCGGATTTAAAGTAATGCCTGGCCCTGTTATCGGTAGAAGGAGCCCGAGCACGCTAGCCTATAAGTATAAGAAAACTTTATAAACAACTCTTTTTTTCTCGGAAGACATCGAATGGGGCTGTGGGGTAGCTTGGCTAACCTTTTAGGTTTGGGACCTGAAGCCCCCGGTTCAAACTAATACTTTGGCGATAGTCATGATTAATGAAAGTCCGGGCAGCCCCATCATGCTAAAACTAAGAGGAAAGATTCAATATGGCCGAAAAAACGAGTGGCTCAACAAAGAGATTTGGGGTAAGGTATGGTAGGACTGTAAAGCAAAAGTTGTCTAACATAGAATTGCTTTCAAAGGCAAAATATAAATGCCCGTATTGTAGTGCCCAGCAGGTGAGGAAGAAAAGCGCTGGCATTTGGGAATGCGGGAAATGCGGCAAAGTCTTTACGGGCAAGGCTTACACTGTTTCAAAAAAATAATTATGGGTGAAAAAAATGAGTGAATACAAGTGTTTCTCATGCAACAAAATCCTTAATCAGGATCAAATGAAGAAAAGGATTAGGTGCGTGTATTGTGGCTCCAAGATAGTTTTCAAGAGAAGGTCTGTTTCAACTATTGTTGAAGCAATCTGAAAATGCTTAGCGCTGAAATACTTGTCCTGGATGAGCACGGGCACTTAGAAGCCCTATTTGGCTTTGAGCAAAAAGAAATGCTCAATGCGCGAGTAAAATACGAGGTAAAAAAAGAAAATAAAAATTTGAGGATTAGCATTACGGCAAGGGACTCCGTAGCGCTAAGGTCTGCGTTGAACACAATCACAAAAATAATCACTGTATACGAAAAAGCGGTTTTGGTAACGAAAAATGGATAAGGCAACCGAAGAGAAAATTAACAGGCTTTCAATGCTGGAGCAAAACGCTACACAGCTGAATTTGCAGAAGCAAACCTTTCAGAGCCAGCTAATTGAGGCAGAGTCAGCGCTTGCGGAGATTAAAACAGCTGGCGAGGCATACAAGATCATCGGCAACATAATGGTTAGGGCTGACAAGGACGGCTTAAGCAAAGAGCTAATTTCCAAGAAACAGCTCTTAGAGTCCAGGATTAAGTCCCTGGAAAAACAAGAGTCTTCAATAAAGGAAAAGGCTAAATCGTTGCAAAAGGAAATAATAAAGGAAGTGGAATCATCTAAGGGTTCAAAGAAATAACGAAGGCAGAGGTGCTCGGAAATGGATGCAAAAGAACATGTTATAAGCGTGCTCAAGGAGCTGCAGGAGGACAGCTCTGTTTCTAAGAATATTAAGCTGAAAGTCGCTTGTATGCAAAGGGAACTTGAGGGCTGCTCTGAATCAGACTTATTGCTTACCGCCAACAAGATTCTTTGTGATTTGGAGGAGCTTTCAAGCGATGTGAACCTGCCTCCTTTTATCAGGACGCAAATCCTTCATATTTCCGGTATGCTGGAAACGATTTGTTAAAAGGAGAATAAGCCTATTTCTTCGCTACACTATACTTCCCTATAGGGCTTTTTTTCTTTGTAAGGGAATAATTTGGAATTATTAGTGTATCCTCGTTGCTTTCAATCCTCGTTTTTAGGAATCCTATTCTTTTTATCTTTCCTTCTACGAGTTTGCTCCTTATAACATTGTTTTCTGTGAAGTTTCTTCTCGACCTTAACTTGAACCCGGCTATTATGTTCGGTAACAAGTTTGCAATCCAAAGGAACATGGACCCTACTATTATCAGGATTGCGAGGGCTGCGATTGCTTTAAGCACTGTTTCCAGGATGCCCAGGTGGGTCAGTGCGAGTACCACTGCTGCTGCGTATATTAATATGCTTATTAGGAGTGGCAAGCCTTTCCTTACTTGTAATTTCTTTTTCCTTATTGCTTTCAGTCCCTTATCGACTTGTAGCTCGATAAGTATTTTTTCTAGTATGATTCCTGTTATCTTTCCTATTATGAAGCCTAATAGCAGTATGATTATGGCTATGCCTATATCTGTAAGCAAAGGATTTATTTCTCCGAGCACGTTCAGTTGTGAGAGTTCTTCTCCATTCATATACTGGCAAGAAATGGTTGTTGTTTAAAAATCTTTATCATTTGTACATTGGGTCGTAGACTGCGAGGAAGCAATCATGCTTTTCTTTTATCCTTGTGAGAACTCCCAGGTTTTTCAGTACCTCTTCTTCCTCGTGCTTGTCTTCTTTTTCATCGTACCTTATTTTCTCATAGGATATTCTTTCATGGGTTTCATGCTTTGAAAGCTTTGAGAACACGTATTCTTCTGACACTGAGTACTTGTCTTGTTTTTCTATTATGTAACCTTCTCCAACAAGTTTTCTCAGTTCCGCAGATGCATCCTTGCCTATTGCCTTTGTTGCTTGTTCCAGTGTAAAAAAATCTTTCTTAAACCCCTGCCTTAATATGATTATCTCTTCTCGTGAAAGCTTTTGCATGAGAGGTATTTTCTTTACGCGCCCGGTTTCTTTATCTGTTATGATTCCCTTCCTGTTAACATCAACTAATAACTTGTATTCCTTGTTGTTGTCCTCACACACTACTAATACGCAAGGCCTTAGCAAAACCCTGACTTTTTCAACAGGTTTCTCGGACATAAGTATTATGTCTTTGTGGGATTTGTTTGGTTTTATTACTCCTGCGAGATCTTCTTCGGTGAACTCTTCTGCTTGTTTCATGAAGTTCTTTTCTTCCAGAATGCCTTGTGTTTTTCCTCCGTGCATGCTTTTTCTCGGCCTAATATTTACGAGTAAAGGAACATCTGTTATTCCGGTTATCATAGCGCTGCCGATTCCCAGGTTTTGCAGTTCCTTCTCTGCATGGCTTGTTATTCCTTCCACTGAGCTGCTTATTGCTTTGACATCGTTAGGATTTGTTACTTTCAGTAATATCTGCGTTGTGCACTGGCTTAAAACAGACTTGTCAACCCTGGCAGGCCTTTGGCTTATGACGCATAATCCCAACCCAAATTTTCTTCCTTCAGAAGCGATATTCCTCATGGTTTTGCTTGCTTTCGTCTCGCCGAAGCTTCTTTCAGGGCAATAATTGTGTGCTTCTTCCACGACTAAGAAAAAAGGGGGCACTTCATTCTTCTTCCTTGATTCGAACAAGTCTTTGCATAGCTTGTAAACTATTACTTCTTGTACGTCGGGGTTCATTCCTTTCAGGTTTATTATTGTGCAGCTCCCGGATTTAAGGTATGCTTGTATGGGTGTGGGGTTGCTGGAAAAAACTCCTGTGCTTTTTATATATTCTACCATGCTAATAACTCCGTACTTTACGCTGCCTTCCTCTTGCTCTAATGCTAATAATAATGAGTCAAAGTCTGAAGCGTGTTTGAGGCTGCTGTAAAGAACTGCCAATTGGCTGTTGCTCAGCTTGCCAGGTATTAAGTGCATTAATTCATCCTGGCTTAAAGGGTTGCTCAGCCTTAATGGCTTTGCGTCATTCACAATATTAGTATCCCCGTATTCTTCCACGCTATAACCTTCTGGGCTCAGCCCGATTGATTTAAGTTTTTCTACATCATCCTTTTCTTCGTTCTTGTATTTTAGTGTAGAATACTCTCCGTGGGGGTCTATTACTAAGACCGGTATTTTCCTGCTAATTATTTCCTCGAGTAATGCGCCTACTGCGTATGATTTTCCGCTTCCTGACTTCGCAAGAACAGCTAGGTGCATAGAAAGCACTTTGTTAAGGTCAAGGTAAACGTCTATGTCTTTTCCGTCAAGCTTGCCGATATATGCTGGCTCACCTGTTTTTTCGAGGCTTATTATGCTTCTTATGAATTCATCTTCTGCATCCAGGACTTCTGTGCCTGGCGTGAAGGGTATCCTCGGCTTTTTTACCCTGCCATTGTCTTTGTATCCTATGGCCTGGCAATAAGCTATTGTTTCCTGCTCCTGCTTTTCTATCTCAACCACTTGGCAGAGAACGTATTCGTATACTTCGTGGTATACTTGTACGTATCCGAATTTCCTTGTCTCTTTTTCTGCTACGAACCTGAATTCGTTTGTTGTGGTCTTTCCTGTTATCCTTCCGAGAATCATTATTAGGCATATTATCTGTTTTTTTATATTTCTTGCTGTTTTAGAGGCAATAAGTTTAAATAATATTAGTCTTTTCAATTCTTTTAGTAGCTTAAAAGGAGGTATGTTTATGGCGGAAAAGCAATCTAAGGACGAGCAAATAGGTATTCATAAAGGTTCTCTTTCAACACTGGTTAAGGAGCGCCAGGAATTGATGAGGCTGGTCAATATTGTGGAGCAGTTAATGCAGATGCATATCGGTGCTTTGAAGGAGCTTGGTGTGGATGTTGAGAAGCAGGCTAAGGAAGTGATGAAGGATGGTGGTTCTGGCTCCAAGAAAAAGGCCCCGATAGAAGACATACTTTAAGTTATCACTCTTAAGTGCTAAAAAAGGAAAGTTTTTTATAGTCAGGATTGTTTTCTTTTGCCATGGAAGAATCTTCTGATATTAACGTATTTAAGCAGGCAACTGACTTTAGGAATAGAGTAAAAAAAATCAAGGAAAAATACGAGCATTTAAAACCTGAAAAACCTGTTCTTGAAACAAAGCATAAATATAAGTCTATCCTAGATGAATACAATAAAAAAGTTGAAGATTACTGGCAGAAATCTGAGAAATACGAAGAAGCACTACTTAACGAAATATTCTCCTTTGACAAGAACAATCCTCTCGCCATAA
>PWWA01000020.1 GCA_003562145.1 Candidatus Woesearchaeota archaeon
AAGGTAATGCCATTATACCACCCAGCAGCAATCCTATACAAGCCACAATTAAGAATTTCGTTAGAAGAAGACTTCAAGAAAATAAAAGAATTAATCTGACTTTTCCTCAAGACGCCTCTTCGTATTCTTAACAGATAGCCTGAACAAAATTTCTTTCTCCGCTTCCAACCTCTTAATTTCCTCATCCTTCCTCAGAAGCTGCTCGTGCAAAGCCCTGATTATCTTGTCCTTAGACAATTTTTTCGCAACAACCCTTTTTTTCATCATAACACCTTAGCAATCAATTCCTCAGCATTCTTAAATCGCTCCTGGAACAAGTGCGCAGAATTCGCAATAATAGTTATGTCACCAATGCCTTTCCCGAGATGCTCCGCAACATACTTTTGAAGGCTGAACAACTGAAAGATATTCGAAGGCCACCCAAAGAACAAGTCGTTACTCCTAATCGCAGCCGTCAACAAAAGCTTGCCCTGCCGAACCCTGAACTGCACATAAATTATGCCCGGCGTATTCCTATTGGAAATACTGGAATCAGATACAGGGTCATAAATAACAAGAGTAGCCCTACGCGAATAAGAGTCCTGCTTAAGCAAAGGAATAATAAAATTATTCAGCTGATCGAATTCATCCGCGAAATTAAATATGCGGCCACCATACGTATAATCATAAATAGGCGCCTGGACCTCCTTAAAAACAATGTTCACAAGCTCCTCCTTAGAAGGATAAACCCATTTCTTAGACTCGTTAATCAGCTTTATCGGCTTCTCAACATCAGCGCCCAAAGGGTTTTCAAGCACTATTTGCAAGTTCAACAACTCCTTGCACACCCTTCCCTCGTTGTCCTTGTACTCAAAGCCCTCACGCAAGACTAACTCCATGGCCTTGCACCAAAGCCTTGCAGCATCCGATTCCCTTATATCCATTAAAAGCACCTTTTACTCGTCTATAAAACTATCCAGTGTCAATTCGCCAATCCTTGGCTTGAAATCATATGAAAACAAAGGTATGTTAAAGCCATTAAGCAAAAAGTTGAATTCAGATATTACTTCTTCATACAAAAAATTTGGGGCCCTAAAAAACCTTACGCGATCATTATGCCTGAATATAGCCATTAATTCTTCGCGCCTCCTCAAATACTCCAATAGCCCCGGCTCCTGGAAGTCATGAATCCCCCTAACAGTTACTTTCTTGTACTTCCTAGGGCTTAGGAATTCAGGGTCAAAACGCCTGAAAGCACTCGACAATAATACCTTGAACCGGATTGGAATCCCGCAGCTCTTAAAAATGGTTTCCTCTGACTTGCAGAACTCATCAAGGTCTTCCGCGCAACTCTTGATAAGCGTTTCGAAGTTCTTGTACTCCTCTGTATTTGCCTCCGGGAATTGTGACAAGTCATAGTTCCAAAGCCTTATAAAGCTGAACGAGTACGCAAAGAACTTGTTCTGGTGCCCCTTGTTTAACTGGTTTATGGTCTTGAAGAACACATCCGATTTTTTTCTCTGGGCCGTCGAAGCCATCAACAATGCCTTAGCGGCCTTCCCAAGAAAATCACGGAACTCCGTAAAGCTTTTCCGCTCCCTAAAAAACCTGTGCACATCAATGTATAAGCTGGTTTCAGAGCAGCAAAGCCCTATCGTTTTTCCCTTGAATTCTTCGTTGTAAGCAGCCCATTCTTCTTCGCTAAACGTGTACGCGCCAGCCCTGCCTATCATGTAAGGCGCTTCCTTCAAGTCCTTGTTCTGCATGTTTATCCTTATCTTGCTCTCAGCAAAGTGCTTTATCAGCTGCTTTATGAAGCGCGTATGGCCAGAAATAGTCCTGGAGTTCGCCTGGAATATTATGTATATCTTGCTCGGCTTTATGCTTGCAAATGATTCCACGAAGTCTGTTAGCTTAACAGAGTCCTTTACTTTTGACAAGTCTATTATTATGTTAAGGTACTTGTTGTAGTCCCTCATGTCTATATCGCATTTCTTTATGAAAGCCCTCAGGTCCTGTAGGTCTTCAGATGAAACTTTTTCTTCAAAGCCGTTTATGCCAAGGACGTCGTTGTACGAAGGGTATATCTCCGTTATTAATTGGTATAAAGAATTTATGTCGTTACGAATCGATGATTCTATGACTAAGGAGTTTATCCTGTTAATCCAGTTCTGAGAGTCATAGCGCTTCACCATTTTCGACTCTTCGTACGACTCTAAGCCGAACAGTGACACGTCACTGGTTTCCTTTATGTTTATAGTGCTGAGAACGCTCCGAAGCGCCTTGTCGCGCTTAGTAATGACTTCCTTGTCAGCGTTAAGAACAAAGAATTTTTCTCCCCTTCCCTCAGTCCTGGTAACCCTTAATAATCCTTCTTGCTCAAGCCTGGACAGGTAATAGAGCAGCTTCCTGTGAAGCCTCGCCTTCTTCCTCTTGCCAAGAAGCGTTATGCTCTTATCGTTTTGCTCGTTATAAATATATTTTCTTGCCTCTTCGTATTCCCCTGAGAAGACAAGCCTGACTAAGTCATTCGTCGAGAATTCCCTGGCAGGGTCGCTGCCGAACTTTTGAATTATTTTTTGTTCGGTAGGATGCATAGCGCATAGGAGCTTAAGCATAATATATAAATTTACTGAAACAACGCTGAACGACTCCCCAGAAAAGGTTTTTGTTTCAGGAACAAGCCAAAAACCAATGCCTGGTATCGCTTTGTGTATACTGATTAACGATTTTCGCAGAAAAACATATGTTGTTTCAGGAAAATCCTGAAACAAGCCTCTGAAAAGGGTAAAAAATGTTTATATTCCTCGCAACCCATTAAAACATGCAGTAAAAGGGGTGAAGGGGGTGCAAACAAATGCAAGAAAAAGAATTAATGCTAATAGGCAGGTTCCGGGAAAACAGCAGGACAAGCCTTACAAAGCTAAGCCGCCTAACCAAGATACCCGTAAGCACATTATTCGACAAAATAAAGGAATACGAAAAAACAAGGCTGATAACAAAGCACACAGCACTCATAGACTTCAAAAAACTGGGTTACAGCATAAGAACACAAATACTGATAACCGCAAAAAAGGAAAAAAAGGAAGCACTACAAAAATTCCTGGTAATGCACCACAAGGTAAACACACTATTCAGGATTAACAACGGATACGACTACCTAATCGAAGCAATATTCAAAGACCTGGAAGAGCTAGACGAATTCACAGGGAAACTAGAAGAGCACGAGCCAACAGAAAAAAAAGAGTTCTTCGTAATGGAAGACATCAAAAGAGAAGAATTCCTCGCACACAAAGAAAACATTGGAATACAAAAATAAAAAAAAAAGAATTATAAGTGGCAAGTCCAACCGCCATCAACCACCAATGCTTGGCCATTCGTATAGCTCCCAGCCTTGGAAGCCAGGTAAATAGCAGCACCCACCAATTCTTCAGGAACAGCGTGCCTAGCCATAGGAACCTTGGACTTAACCATATCCCTAAAGCTTTCTTGCCCCAGCATATCATTAGTCATACCAGTCAAAAAAATTCCTGGGCAAATCGCGTTCACCAAAATATTATGCTGCGCCCACTCCAAAGCCAAGCTCTTAGTCAACATTACAACGCCGCCCTTGCTGGAATTGTAAGGAATAGACTGGTTAAACGCCAGTAAGCCCGCAATACTAGCAATGTTAATAATCCGACCACCACCCCGCTTTTTCAAGAACGGAAACACTTCCTGGGCCGCAATGAACTGGCTCTTCAAGTTAACCTGCAAAACCTTATCCCAATCCTCATCCCAAAGACTTTCAGCCGGAGCACTCCGAAGAATACCCGCGTTATTCACCAAGACATCAACACCGCCAAACCTTTCTTCTGCAGCCAAAAACATGCCCTTAACCCGCTCACGACTAGAAACATCAACCATTAACCCAACAGCTTCCCCGCCAATTTCCTCAATTTTTTTAACCGTTTCAGAAACATCCAATACATCAGAAACAACTAATTTCGCACCGTACTTAGCATACCCCAGAGCGATAGCCTGCCCCAAACCACGACTAGCACCAGTAACAACAGCAACCTTGCCATTTAAGCCGAACAAATCATCCATGAAAACCTCACCTCTAAAACAAAAAATAATTAGTGAGCCACTTAAAAAAGGTTTTGGTTTTAAAAAATAAGAATCCCTAATAGATTACAGCTACCAGTATTCGCCTTACCTGCCCAAACCGCACCCGTTCCATGTCTTCAGCCAACGCATTATCCCCCCTGGTTACCGCGTACCACCCATTTTCATCAAACCCAGTTTCAACCACGCGGTGAATTATTATGCTGCCAGCATCATCCTCAAAGCTTATAATGTCCCCGGGCAAGATATCCGAGTAGTTCCCCGGAGGCACTTGTATTGCCTTGCTTTCATGACTTATCAAAGGAAGCATAGACCCAGTATCAGCGAACCTCGCAAGAGAAGGATTTTCAACTAGCATAACTATCCTGTTACGCTCCAAGATTATTGAGCCCTCAGGTATCCTGCTCTGCGGAGTAAGCAATGGGTTAAGGGCCATGCGGCTTACCTGCTCCAGCAACGCATCATTCTTGTGCCTTAGCATATATACCTCGTATTCCAGGCGCTCAGCGCGGTCTTGTTCCACGAGCAAGCCTGATTGCAACGAGAATAATTCTTTGTTAACACTCATCAGCTCTTCGTAAAAAAAAGAGGCGTCATCGGAGAGAGAACTGGCAATATCTTGATAATGCATGTGCTGCAATACAAGCGCAGCTATAAGTACTACGTAAACCGCGAACCAGACATACGGAAATAATTTGTTCTTTCTTTCCCTTAACACTTTTTTCTTTTCCAGCAAAGAACCTATTTCCCGTGATACTTCCTCGAGTTCCCTGATTCGGCTTTTAATAATATAGATGTATTCTTTCCTAGAGTAAGCCTTTCTTAGCCTTGAAGCAAGCATAAAATCCCCTATTTCAATGGTGATCCATTCCAGTATGTTCATCCTGGATTTCCCAAGAATTTTCCTGAACTCAGAATCAGCCATGCTTTTCAATTCGGATAATAACTCATAGTAGTTGTAGACGAGAATATTCTGGCTTAGCCTTAAGCCCCTGTTGTACTTTGCGTCTCCAAGAAACCTGTGCTTTGCCATTTTTTATTATTGCATGGAAATGTTTATATAAAAAAATTGCTATTTATCGTTATTATGGCCAAAAAGAAGAGGAAAACAAGGAAGCATATTATGATAAAAGCTATAATAGCATTGTTTTTATTATTGGCTTTCACGTTGCTGCTCGTAGGTGAAGGGAACCGGGCAGACAGGGTTTGCTTTAACGGGAATTGCTTTAAAGTAGAGGTTGTGGATACCCCTGAAGCAAGGCAAAAGGGCTTGATGTTCAGGGATTACTTGCCTGGTGATGAAGGAATGCTTTTCGTTTTTGAAGAGGAGTGGATTTATTCTTTTTGGATGAAGAACACATTAATACCTTTGGACATGATATGGATTAATTCTGGCTTAGAAGTCGTCCATATCCATGAAAATGCAGAGCCGTGCAAAGAAGACCCTTGCCCTAGCATTAACCCAGGGGTTCCAGCGCTTTACGTTTTAGAGGTTAACGCTGGGAAAGCAAGAGAAACAGGCTTGTCCATCGGGGACAAAGCCGATTTTAGGGGAAACATATTGCCATGATTCATTGCTTCTTTTTCGCAAGATGCTTCTCAAAAACGGATAGCCAATCAAGCATTAGCCGAGTCATCAAAAAATTATCCTTAACATGCAACTTCCCAGCCCTGCCAAGCCTCTCCCGCAACTCATCATCCTCCAGCAACCTAATAACGCTACGCGCAAAACCCTTATTGTCATTAGGCCTATGCAAAAAACCATTAACACCATCGATAACCTGCAAAGGAATCCCGCCGACACGAGAAGCAACAACAGGAGTACCCTTAAACAAAGCCTCACTAACCACTAAGCCAAAACCTTCCCTAGAAGATTTCTGAATAACAACGCTGGACGCACGCTGCAAGGCATTCACCAAGATATCGCTTTCAAACAAAACCAAATGAATATCATCTTTGTACGGGCTTTTCTCAACGTAACGCTCAACCTTCTCATAAATCTGCTGGCCCT
>PWWA01000067.1 GCA_003562145.1 Candidatus Woesearchaeota archaeon
AATTTCTCTTTTTAATTTTTCAACCTCTTTTTTTAAGCAGCGTATTTCCCCCATTCGCATTATTAAGAAGTACTTATTATTATTCTTATCCCGCTAAAAACCGGAAAGCTTCCGGAAAGAATTATTTATTCATTTTGTATATCTTTTTTTATCCTTTCTTTATATCTTCCATGTTCACTATAGGCTTTGAAATTTTGATTGAGTCGTCAAATCCTATTCTTGGGCAAGCAGTGTTAACCCATGCTTCTACGAAAGGAAAGTCTTCTAACGCGTTAAAATTTATTGTGTTGTCCATGAAATAATAAAATTCTTTGTCCGGGTACTCTTTCCTTAATTCAAAAGCTTTTTTCATGTAGAATTGGCCGGGCTTCGTAGAAACCAGGACACCGATTTTCCTGGAAGCATAAAACTTTGACAGGGCAGCGTTATACTTCTTCTTAACAATTTCCATGTCCTTCCCGGTTAACTCGTATTCTTGGTTATTGAAAGGGTTATACGCAAAAACTTTTTTGTCGTTGTTCTTCCACAGCAAAGCCTTTGGGTGGAATAACCCGTCCCCGACGTAAGCAAAAGCATCGAATTCCTCGTCCGAGTAATCCTGCCATTCCTGCACGTTACAACCAAGGATTTGCCCTTTATGCCTCGTATGCCCTGTCTTAAAAAGAACTGCTTCCCTGCCACTCTTTTTTATCTGTTCTAAAAACCTGGGCATGCTGTTCATGAATTGTATCGTGGTGAACAACGCTACTTTTCTCGGAAGCTTTTCAATAAAAGTATCTGGTAAACTAATTTTTTTGTTCAGCTTCGCCTCTACATGCACGACCTTCATGTTCTTTAGAAAACCAAGTATTTTTATAAATCTATCTCAGCAATATGCTCTGCCTTCCAAGCAAGTCCGGCAGTGAGAAGCTGTTCGTCATAAGCATTGCCTCCAGTAAGCCTATGCGCTTTTGCTTTCTGGAAAAGCTTATGTCTTTTCCCAGGAGCTCTTCAAGGTATTCTTTTGCTTCTTTTTCTCCTCCGAACCCATCTATCAAGCCTAGCTCTTTGGCTTCGAGGCCTATGAAGAATATGCCTGTCCTTACAAGTTCCATTGTTTCACCTTCAAGGCCCCTATTCCTAATAACGTCGTCTGCAAAGAAGTCGTGTACCAAATCAATTTTTTCCTGCAACAATAACTCCTCGTCCTCAGCCAGTGGCTTGAAAGGGCTTCCTAGCTCTTTATATTCCCCTCCTGTAACTTCCTGGTACGTAACATTATACCTTTCAAGGAATCCGCTGAACTCCAGGTAAGATGCGAGCACTCCTACGCTTCCAGTCATAGATAATTCGTCTGCAATAATGTAATCCGTAGCGCTCGCTATCCAGTAAGCCCCGCTTGCTCCTGTCTCGCGTATAACGCTTATGGTTGGCTTCCCAACAGCCCTTATTGCCTTCACGATTTCATGCGTCGCAACAGGTGTTCCGCCGGGGCTGTTTATCTCGAACATTATCGCGTCAACCCTCGGGTTTTCATCGGCCTCGCGTATCATCCCAACGATTTCCCTTGAGCTCAGCGTCACTGAGAACAAGCCTTGGCTCATCTTGTCTGTTGCAATAATATTATCTATCTCTATGACCGCAACGTTTCCCTTTGTTGTTATGGGTGTTGAGGAAATGCTTGCAACAAGCAACCCTATGAATACCATGAAGAACAAGGCTCCTGCTACGAGTATTGCGAGTATGGCTATCCAAGAATAATTTTTTTCTTTCCCCTCTTTTTTTGCCATAACTCTTTTGTGTATCCTTGTGTATTATAAAAAGGTTTCTGCGCAATATTTATAAACAACGCTTTTATTCCTCGTCATAATGGCATTTCAGCATGATAGTGCTTCGCAGGACGAAATTGGTAGGGTTCGGTTGCCCCGGGGAAAAGAAGTAATCGGTGTTCTCGAGAGCAGGCTGGGCGGCTCTCGCTGCGACGTGCGTTGCTTGGATGGGAGGACGAGGAATTGCCGTATTCCTGGCCGGTTAAAGCGCAAGTTATGGGTTCGCGAGGGAGACATAGTATTGGTTGAGCCTTGGGAGCATGGCGGTGATGAGAGAGGTGACCTTATCTTTAAGTATAGGCCTGTCCAGGTTCAGTGGCTGCAGAAGAACGGCCATTTGGATAAGCTCAGGGACTTGGAAGAATTCTAATTTTTTTTCTTGATAATATCTTTCTTTATCGTTACGATTATCAGCATTAAGACTCCTATTGTTAAGTAAGAGTCTGCGAAGTTGAATATTGGCCAGAACTTCAGGTCTATGAAGTCAACCACGTAACCCCTGAAAATCCTGTCCAAGAGGTTCCCTATTATCCCGCTTGTGATTAGCAAGAGCCACGTTTCTTTTCCTTTGAACTCCGCGCGGTAATGCCATAATCCTATGAGTACAGCCACGGATATTATGGCTATGTAATGGTTTGTGCCTTCGAGCAAGCCAAAGCTTATCCCTGTATTTCTCGTGAACGTAATAGCTACTAAGCCGAAATCAAAGTTTTTCCCGTAAAAAAAAACTTTGGTGGCCTGGTCCAATAATACTAATAGGAAACCTATCAAGTAATACTTTGAGTGCTTCATAACCATTCTACCAGAACTTTTTTTGCTGCTGCCCATGGCCTCTCTCAACTGCTTCCAGCCTATGGCTTAGGTTTGCGACTTCTGCGCGCAACGCGTCAAGCTTCGCAATAATAATCTGCAAGTCCTTTGAAACATCGCCTGAAGCCTGCTGTTGGTATGTGTGTTGTTGCGTGTAAGGATTGTGCTGCTGGATGTCTTGTTCGTACGAAGAAAACCTGTTCGTTCTTGGGTTGCCGAAGCTGTCAAAATTGTTTTCTTGGCTCTCCGTACCGGGCAGGTTTACCCCTGAATCCAGGTCGTCAAAGCTCTTCACGGGGTCGAGGACGGGGTCCTTGTCTTTTTTTCCGAACATGTTGCTGAACAAGCTCATTTTTCGCCTCCTAAAAACCTGTTCTTGAAGAAGCCTGGCAAGTTATCCAGGAGCCTAATTGTGATGAAGTCAGGGTGCACCACTAAGTTCTCACTCCGGTAATTGTCAACTATGAAGCCCAGGCCTTCATCCCTGACACGGTCCCCGAACAAGAACATCAGCAGAGCTGCTCTTAATGCTTCTATGCTTTCATAGTCTTGCTCTAAACCCATTATTTTCTGCTCTTTCTCCGAGCTCGTAAGCCTTTCATCACTCATTATTATCATGAATGCATCGTACAAGTCATCCTCTTCCAAGACCAAGCCTATTTCCTCGTAGCTAATAGTAATCCCGTGCTCTTCAAGCTCCATTCCCGTGGTGCCGTTGAAAGCCTTATACCTGAAAACCATCATGAAATCTTGCTCGCCACGCATATCCTTGTATTTTTCGTCGGTGAACAACTTGTTCGCACTGCTTAGTTCTTCTGCGTCCAAATAATCCATGTTCCTAGTAGTAACGCTCTTAAGGTCATTGACCCTTATGCCTGCCCTTACAACTCCGTCCTTGGTTAACAGCAAGAGCTTATCCCCTTCGAAAGCATCCTTAAGCCTGGAGCCGTCCACGTACAAGACTATGCTAAACACCAAGAATAGAATAATTGCGAGGCCGAGCATGCCTAGCACAGCGGTTACAGCGCTCCTGAGCACTTTCAGCAATACCACGAAGCCTATAAGCAAAAGGACGATTACAAGCAAAAACCATAACTCCAAAGCCAAATTCACCTCTGCAACAAAAACAACAACTAATGTATTTAAAACTTTTTATTCCGAAACCCCTTTTTTTTTCTTTATGGAAATACCATACTGCAGAATAGCAATATTTAAATATCATTTATAAAAAAAATGAGTATAATAAACGCTAATCGAGTACGTGGGGAGGGGTGGAATAAATTGAAAAAAACAATTCTGGCAGCAATTCTGGTGGCGGCACTAACAATATTATTATCCGGGCAAGCATTAGCCGTAGAGCTCATAAGCCCGCCAGACGAGTCATACACTAATAGCGCTGAAGACGTAGAATTCACTTTTAACGCGACGAGCGACGTGAACGAAACATTTACGTGCACGCTTTACGTGAACGGCGACCCGCTTGGGACGAATGAAAGCGTAGAAAACTCCACTCTTACCACGATCATCGCTAACGAAACCCTAACAGAAACATATAATTCTTGGAGTATAAACTGCACGGATGATAACGGGGATTTCTCAGGGGGCCCATGGACGCTCATCCTTGACACAGCTAATCCCGTCGTGACGATAAACACTCCTGCTGATGACTCATGGTTCTCCACCCCTAATGTACCTATTAACTTCACGGTTACAGATGACCTGTCACCCAATACGACGTATGAAGTATTCGTAGACGGGGTTTCAGAGGAAACAGGAACTGCTTATAACAATACAGCACTCGTGGAAACGCTAACATTGACAGATGACACATACATAATAATAGTGCAGGCAACAGACCTAGCGGGAAACAGCGCGAACAGCACAGCTATAACCCTGAACGTGGATGCAACTCCGCCAACCATAGAGTACGTGGAGCCAGCAACTCTGGAAAACGATTCTCATATACCTAGTGATTGGGTATTTGTAGAAGTAAGCGTGGTCGAGGAAAACGAGGACACAATAACTTTTTCCTTGTTCGAAGCGGATGGGACTCCTATTAATGTAACGTCTTACACTGATAGCACGAGGACTATTAATTGGACTGATCTGCCTGAGGGAACGTACTTGTACAACGTAACGGTTAACGACAGCGCGAGCAACCAAAACTTCACCGAGACAAGAACCATAACGCTGGACACCACGGACCCGTCCGTTACGATAAACACTCCTGCAAACGAATCATGGCTGAACGACAGGAACATAACAGTCCAATTCACTCCAACGGACAACTTAGCACAACAAATAACGTATATAATATACTTGAACGAGACGCCTACCGCGCCGGAAACAGCAGCGAATGATACGCTGACAACACATTACGTCCAGGCACCCAGTGACGGGGTGTACACCGTAACAGTAGTTGTTTTTGACAGGGCAAACAATAACGCGACAAGCGAAACCATAATAGTATTCGTGGACGAAACACCGCCTACGCCAACGATAACAACTCCTGACGAAACCATGTTTACAACAGCCACGCCTATTATTAACTTTACACTGGCAGATAACATGGCCAGTAATATTAATTACACTTTATACGTTGACGGCACTCCTGACATTACAGGCAGCGCAGCTCCCGGTCCATTAGGGGAAACGCTTTCTCCTTTGAGCGATGGTACGTATGAAATAATATTGGAGGCTACAGATGTTGCGGGGAACGCTGCGAACAGCACACCTATAACCATATACGTAGCCACTAATATACCTATAGTGCAATTTTCTTGGCTTGGCGAAGGTGTGCATAGGACGGGTGACTTCAGTGACTTTATTACTAGCACGGATGATTTCTTTTCTCCGAATGAATTAGAACTAGGTTTCGCGGTAAATATATCTAATACGGCTTTCCTTGATACTGCGTACGCAGCCTTGGTAGCGATTGATGAAAATGAGACTCCTTTAATTGATGGGTTTGGGAATCCTTTGCCGATTGACTTTGATGGAATCGGTACTTGTGGAGGTCAAATCGAGCTTGAATTGAATGCAACTACGGGCTTGTACGAGGGTGGTTGCAGCTTTGACGCTTTCAACAGCAGCGACTTAAGCTATAATAGGACTGTTGATTACTTCCTTGTTATTTTCAGGGTTAACGATACTTTTGAGAGGGAATCTTTTTATAATGTTACAACTGAAACACCTGAGTTATGCTATGCTCCCGAAGATGATGATTGCTTACCTGCTGGTACAGTTGTATTCCTGCATGATATTGGCAGGCCTAGCTTCCCTGAATGGGAGACAAGACTGAGGATGACTGATCGGACTACTAATCTTAACGAAGTAAACAATTTCTATGATGTTAACTTCGTAATTGATGTTGAAGCAAACA
>PWWA01000076.1 GCA_003562145.1 Candidatus Woesearchaeota archaeon
TCGTATTCCCTGAATGTTTTGTCTTTTTTTATGGCTGCGATGTATCTTCCGAGTGCTATGAGTTCGTTTTTTGCACGGCTAATATATTGTTCTTTCCCGTTTCCGTTATATGGATTTATCGCTCTTTGGCCTAGGAGCCTTATCCTTTCGCATATTTCGGTGGTTATATGGCTGAAGGAGCTCTTCTGTAATGGCTTGTATGATTCGCTTAAATCACCTATTTTTTGTTCTAGCCTCCCGGCTTTTTTCTCTATGTTTTCTATTTCCTTTTCAACCGCTAAAATCATAGATGTAGTTACTACTTAGTAGTATAAAAATCTTTTGGTTTTTACGCAGGATTATCCGCCCTCAAAGCCTCAACACCAGGCAATCCCCTGCCCTCAAGCAAAGCCATACTCGCACCCCCACCAGTGCTTACATGGAAGAAATCATCCCTAAGACCCAGTTTTTCAACTATTGCTACAGAGTCCCCGCCACCAATAATAGTCTTAATACCAGCCCTATCCCCTAAAAACCTTAACAACTCATTAGTCGCCTCCGCGAATTTTTCGTTCTCATAGTATCCAAGAGGGCCATTCCACACAACCATCTTCGCGCCCTGCAATTCCATTTTAAACTTTTCAACGCTTTCCTTCCCAACATCCAAGCCATACATATAACTCGGTATCTTATCAACAGTCACATTCAGCACATGGCTAGGATTGTCCTTGTCATCAGCTATTACAACGTCTGAAGGCAAAACTATCTTTTCGTTATGATTCATCAGCTTAGCCATCTCTAAGAAATTCTTATCCACTAAGCTCTTCCCAATACCAAAGCCCTTAGCCTTATAAAACGTAAAAATCATTGCGCCACCGAGCAACAGCTTATCCACTTTATCCAGAAGAACCCTAATCAAAGGTATCTTCGTTTCAAGCTTAGCCCCTCCGAGAACAGCCACGAAAGGCTTCTCAGGGCTTTCAAGGACTTCACCGAATACCTTTAGCTCTTTTTCTACTAATAAGCCTATGCATCCCGGCAAGAACCTCGTGATGGCATGAACAGATGCATGCTTCCTATGGCAGACGGCAAAAGCATCATTAACATAAACATCTGCTAGTCCTGCAAGCTTTTTCGCAAAGCCTTCATCGTTAAGCTCTTCCTCCACATAAAAGCGAAGATTCTCCAAAACAACAATGCCCGCCTCACTAGGCGAAGGCATCAAGTCCTCTAAATCAATGCAGTCATCTACCTTCTCCACACTCCTACCTGTAAGCCTTGGAAGCTTCTCCGCAACCCTGTCCATCCTGAAAACATCTTCCTTGTTCTTCGGCCTGCCAAGATGGGAAGCAAGTATTACTTGTTTTGCGCCCTTAGCAAAAAGTTTCCTAATAGTCGGAATTGACTGCTTAATCCTGTAATCATCGAGGACTTCCCCGTTTTTTCCAAGCGGGACGTTGTAGTCTACTCTTAAGAATACTTTTTTATCCCTAAAGTCCAAGTCCTCTAATGTGTTTAACCCATCTAAAGCCATTCAAACCAAAAAAAGTACGCGTAAATATATAAATATAACCCTTCTCGCTACGCTTATGAAGAACGTATCCTTAATAATCATGGAGCCAGGCATACAAGGAAACATAGGCGCTATTGCTAGGAGCATGAAGAATTTCGGGTTCTCAAAGCTAATACTGGTGAATCCTAAATGCGAAGTTGGAGAAGAAGCAAGGAAAAGGGCAAAGAACGCCCAAGACATACTTAGGGGTGTAAAGATTAAGAAAAATTTGTCTGAAGCAACAAAAGGTTTTAAGTTGGTTATCGGGACTACTTCTCGCACCGGCAAAGACTATAATATGCCCCGGAGCCCGTTGACTCTGGATGTTGCAGCAAAGAAAATCGTTGGGAGCAACGCCAAAACAGCGATACTATTAGGCTCTGAGGACCAAGGCTTATCCACGGAAACATTAAAAAATTGTGATTACACAATCACAATACCTTCAGCGCCTAAGTACAGGGCTTTAAACCTAAGCCATGCAACGGCCATTATTCTTTACGAATTATCTAAGGCGAAGAACTCAATGATTATAATGGAAGCGCATAAACATGCCTCTCCCAGGGAAAAAGAAGAAATACTCAAACAATTAAAGAGGCTTATCGACAAAACTCGTTTCAGGACTGAACACGAGAAAAAAACCCAGGAAGTTGCATGGAAAAAAATAATTGGGAAAGCCCATCCTACAAAAAGGGAAGCTTACGCATTAATAGGATTCCTGAAAAAGCAGAAATAATATTATTTTTTTTCTTAATCTTTTAAGAGTTCAGGCTTCTTGGCTTTAAATGATTTGAACATGTAGATTAGTATTACTGGCTGGATTACAACGGATATAAGCCCTGTCAAGAAAGCACTTATCAAATCAAAGATATTTGTGAGTCCTGGAATCAGTAATTGAAACGGAAGGAATACGAGGCTGATTACAATTGAAACCGCGCCTACGGCCAAGCCCAACAGAAATACGACGAGGAATGTTAACAATACATGCCCGGGGTAATTCTTTAGGAACCTAAAGGAATTCCTTAAGGCTTTCCAGGGCCCGCTATGCTTAAGCGAAACAAATACTTCGCTAAAGAAAAACGATATGTATATGAAAAGCGCGTACAAGAAATATACTAGCAAAAGAACCACTCCCAGGATTATAAGCCCTGCGTTAGGAGCTCCGTTTATACTGGTTAGCATAGGCGTGATACCATAATAGAAAGCTATTATAACAGGTGTTAAAGGAATTAGGAATATTAATCCCTGTAATATAAGCATTGCTACGTATCGAGGATAAATTTTTAGTCCTCCGCTGAAAATGCTTCCTGGCAACAATTTTTTTCCGGACACTAATAGCTTCGCGCCATATATTCCGGACACATAGAAATACCAGTTCACCAAAATAATAATCAATACGCTTATGATTATGCTTGCTACTGTGCCTGTGCTGGCAAGGCCAAGCAACAGGGCGGGGATGAACACCCCTGAGATTATTGATATTATCATTGCAAGTACTAGTATGAATGCGAATGGAAGTAGAAGCACAGGGTTTTTAAGCAAGTCTCTGAATGACTTGAACAGATCTGTGAAGTAGTCGAAATCTTTTGCCATGAGAAAAGTCTTTTTATGTTCTTATTTAAATATTTCTAAAACATGCTTATTAAAAGGAATATTAATAGGGCTACTATCAGAAGCACCAGATAGATAATTATTACTAATAACATGAAAACGATGAATCCTAAGACGTATATGCATAGCAGGGCTTTCCAGAAGCCCAGGCCTTGCACTAATGAAAGCGCTTTAGAGCGCAGGTAAACAGAATACAATTCGAAGCCGATGTAAGCTGCTATGCTTGGCACGAAAAAGAACCACGCCCAAGTCCTTCCGAGGAAAGGCAGCAATAGGAATGAAGCCAATAGGAACGGCCCTCCTAGGTATCCTGGTGCGCCGCTGTAACTCATGGCTTTATAAGTATCCTGGTACCTGGCTTTCTTGTTGAAAATCTTCACGATAATATGCGTAGCCCAGTATCTTACGAACGCGAATAAGACCAGGAACACTAACAAGAATAAGA
Organism: Candidatus Woesearchaeota archaeon; assembly: GCA_003562145.1. Classification (GTDB taxonomy): domain Archaea; phylum Nanobdellota; class Nanobdellia; order Woesearchaeales; family 21-14-0-10-32-9; genus PWWA01. The sequence continues at coordinate 3,585 of PWWA01000076.1, forward strand.
AAAATCCTATGAATATAATTGGCGTTAAGGGTATCTCTACTGCCTCTAAACCCGTAACCCGGCTTACTTCGCCGAATAATTCGTTGATATTTGCGAGGTAGTAATAAGTGGTGAATGATAGGAAGAAAACTGTGAATATAACCAGGTATTTCAGGGCTTGGCGTATCCCTTTTTCTCTCTTCGCGGTCTTGAAGTATTCCTTTGTTCGAAAGAAGACGCCGCGTACACGTTCGTAGAACTCTGTAAGCCTCATTTGCACCAGGCTCATTTAGTTTTTTCAGGCTGCGTATCCAGGAAGAGCTTTACTCGTGCGTCGCCTCTCGGATTTGCTTTCTTGCCGAGCTTATAATACGTTTTTTCTGCTTCGCTTCCCCAAGAATATTCTCCTCTCTCTTTTTGTACCTCGGCGACCTCGAATTCCCCGAGTTCAAGGCCTTTCTTTAAATGGTAGTAGATGCCTCTCAGGGTTATCTTTGGGTATACTTTCTTGTAAACCTTGTATATGTGGTATCCGTGCGCTGCGCCGAGATAGTATACTATTTCTATCATGTTCTGCCTTACATTGCTTCCTATTGGTCTTCCGCGTCCCATACCCCTCATGTTGATTACGCCGTTTAAAAAGTTTTCTATTTAACTTCATTATAGAAGAGAACCAGTGCAGAAGTCAGCTTAAACCCGCAGTAAATCCTTTGGATCAAGCATTAATGGCTCGTCGACCACGAAGTGCTCTGCGTACACTGATCCATGGATCTTGCCAATCATCTTCCTATGTTCTAAGAGGGCATTAACGATTTTTCCGTCCCTGAGAGCCATCTGTGTCCCATGGCAAGCCCACAGCCTCTTCAGGTCGCTCACCACACCGCTTACATCTACCACGACGTCCGGGATTACGTGCCTGGGTATCATATAGTAGAATATTCGATGCGCTAAATGGGGTTCTCCGTCGACTTCAGCGTTCTTGAACTTCGCGAACCTCGCAGCTTTCAAGACGAGCTTTCCTAGGGCTGCGTGGTCCGGGTGTGATATTCCATCCTTATGGGAGCCAGTAATGCCGTGGTAAGGGCTAAAAATAACCTTGGGCTTATACTTCCTGATTACAGCGGCGAGCTTCTTCGCGTTCTTCGCGTTATCCTCGACGTGGTTATCCTTGAAATCCATGAATTCCACTTCAGCGCCAGCAAATTTGCCGGCTTTCACAGCTTCTTTTACTCGTTTCTCAGGGGTTCCATGCGTGCCTGCTTCCCCCCTCGTTAGTATGATGTGGACGGACTTGAATTCCTTTGCTATCTTCAAGTACGTGCCGCCCATCCCGAATTCTACGTCGTCGGGGTGCGCTGAAAAGAACAATGCATCACATCTTTGTTCCATGCTCTGTTGGAAGAATGAGTTGTTATAAATAAATTTCCCTCATTTAAAAAAATAATCACTCTACAATGAAAAAATATTTAAGAATGCTTGTAATACAACCGGGAAATGGCCTCGAAAACACAGTTATTCATCATAACAGCGTTATTGCTGGCTTCATTTGCATGTGCCGAAGCCCAAGAAGACCTGGTTATACTTGATGAAGAGCCTGACAGCTTATACTTCATAGGGAACAGCGTAACAGTGAACAATTCTGTATTCGCAGACTTATACGCGATAACAAGCGCAATCGAAGTCAACGCACAGATACAAAAAGACTTAGTTGCAATAGCAGAAAGGATAAGCGTGAAAGCCCCTATAGGGGGAAGCTTGCGCGCAATAACAAGCACAACCAGTATTGACTCCGCAATCTTTAATGATTTGCTGCTCATAACATCAGATGTTAAAATCACTAATAATGCAAGCATTGGAAAGAACACATATATTATTGCGAGCAACGCAGACCTGCAAGGAGAAATTAGGGGTAACCTGAAATTAAAGGCAAGCACAGTAACAATCAACAACGTAATTCATGGCGATGCATACATAGAAGCAAGCCGCTTAGAGCTAGGCCCGCAAGCGCTTATAATGGGTGATGCGGAAGTAAAAGGCGTAACTATAGACCAAGACATTGTCCTTGGTACCATAACAGAGATACAAGTGGAGCGAACCCCGAGAATAATAGCACTAATCCTGGGCTACTTATCAACAGGCATCCTAATAATACTCCTTGGATTAATATTATTATACGCTGCTCCAAGGTACACGAAAAGCACTCTTGCAAGAATCAGCAAAAGGCCGTTCATATCAATCCTTGTAGGGCTCCTGGCCATGGTCGCCGTGCCAATAATAAGTTTTTTGCTCATAATAACAATTATAGGCATCCCAATCGGGATACTATTATTAATCGCTTACGCGTTGCTATGGCTATTCGCGATAATCTACACAGCGATATTACTCGGAAACCTTTTGTACAGGTTGCTGGATGGAAAGCCTAACCTCGCAATATCA
>PWWA01000105.1 GCA_003562145.1 Candidatus Woesearchaeota archaeon
TATTATGATTACTGGGTGAGTGGTGGTGTTGCTAGTCATAAAAAAGAAGGTTTGACATTCCGGGTTATTGGTAAAAGCAGAACAGGTAACGTTGACTTAACTGAGGAGTTATTCAATGTTGATGTTGTTGAAGTTAGTAGGGCTGGAGTGTTTTTTGGTGGTTCTGAGACTAAGAAGTTTAGTCATGATAAGCTTTTTAGTGAGGTTTGTATTGATTTTATGAGGAGTGAGTCTCGTTTAAGGGAGTATTTTGATAATGTGAGGGGTGTGCGTAATGGCATGCTTTGTTCAAGAGTTGTGGTAGAGGGTGGTCGTTGAAAATGGTGTTTAGAAAGGGTCAGGTTACTATATTTGTTATTATTGGTTTGTTGTTGTTGATTATTGTTGGGATTTTTATATACATTTCTTCTCCTGAGGTTGATATTGAGGAGCCTATTCGAAGGCAGTATGATTCTAGGTTGGATAATGTTGTTTTGAGTGTTGAGCGTTGTATGTATTTGTTGGCTAGGGACGCATTTGAGGAATTGGGTTCTACAGGTGGTTTTTTTAATCTTGATAGTGATAGGTATATTTTTGGTGTGAGTCCTGCTTATGTTAATAATGCTGTTGAATTATTTCCTGAGAGTGGTTTTGTCGTTCCTTACTGGTTTGGCAGTTCAAGCAGTCCTAATTGTGAGGAGTGTTCTTTTTATTTGAATAAGCCTTCTCTTATGGGTGCTCATTCAGGTTCTATTGCTTCCCAGGTTGAGGATTATGTTTCAGATAATCTTTTGGTTTGTTTGGATTATTTCTCGGTTTTCAATGACACTTTTGATATTACATGGGAAGATGATCCTGTTGCGATTATTAATTTTTATGATGAACACACCGAAGTTGTTGTTGATTGGGAGCTTGATGCTTTGCTTGTTGGTACTGATCTTACTTTGTACGCAGATATTTTTAGTGCTGATTTGGATTTGAGGATGAAGAAGATTTATGGTTTGGCTTCGGACTTGTTATACCAGTCCATAATTAGTAGGGGTGCATTAGAAGAATTCTCTTTGGAGGTGTCTAGTCTTTTGGGTAGTGGTGGGCGTGACGCAGTTATTCCTCCCAGGGCTGGCGGGGTGTATTACGATTTTTCTGCGCCTAGGATTTGGAGGAAAAGTGATATTAGGAATGTTTTAAGTGAGGCATTTTCAGATTATATTTCTTTTATGCAGGTTTTTGGTTCTTATGAGTCTTATTCTATTACTCCCGGCAGCACGGATTTGTTTACGGAGACCATTGTTTCAGGGTTTTCTCAGGTTGTTTCCTCTGATTTTGATCAGATTGTTAGTACTAGGGTGCGTTTTAATTATTTTCCTTCTTGGCCTCTATATGTTGATGTTCATCCAAGCCTAGGAGAAGTTGTGATGCCTAGGAGTGGAAGTATTCTCGCAATTCCTTTTTTCCCGATTAGTTATTCCCAGTACGATTTTGATTATGATATTTCCTATCCTGTTCTTGTTACATTGGAAGATATAACCGCTTTTGGCGGCGAAGGCTATTTGTTCCAGTTCGCAGCGGAATCCAATATAAGGAGGTCTGCTAGGTATTATGATGACATAGAAATTGTTGGCGAAGCAGAAGAACATGGTTTTGATTCTGGGTTCGGTGAATTTATTTTTAGGGATGTTCCTGTTACTATTAGTGTTCTTGACGCGTTTACATTGGAGCCTGTGGAAGGTGTTGAAGTTATGTATACTTGTGTTGATGCTACTGTTGGTGTGGGGGTCTCTGAGATGGTTAATGGAAGGGCTGTTATTGAGTCTTATCTTCCTCAGTGTGTTTCGGGCGTTTTTAGGAGCATGGGAAGTTTTCATTCCGAAGTGTTAATTGAGAGCATTGTCGAAGGAGAAAATAACGAGTTTAATTTACGTGTTTATACTGAGCAAGATATTCGTGTTTATCCTGTGAAGAGAATGCTCGGGAAGGTCCCTGTGTTTAGTGAAGAAGACTTGAGTATTGAGTGGGATTGGAGTTTGTCTGGAGGAGAGTATTATTCTAGGTTTGCTGATGAGGAAACTATTATTTTGTTTATGCGTCTTGAGGATGGGGAGCCGGGCTCTTTTGTCAGGACTGCTTCTATTAACGGCTCTGTTCAGGAGTACGCTGAAGTTTCCCTTATACCCGGTAAGTATGATGTTTTTGTTTTTTCTAACCTTCATATGGGGGAAGGGCACAGTATTGAGTATTTAGAGACTGAAAAAGAGGAGTTTTGTTATAGGAATCCTCCTCTTATAGGTTCTAAGAAGTGCGAGGTTATTCCTGGTGAAAGGATCAATGATACTTTGATTATTGGTTTTTTGCAGCTTGATAGTTCAACTTCTGGTCCTGTGGAAATAACTATGGATGACTTAAGAAAAAGCACTATGAAGCTTTATTTTGCGAGTTATCGTTTGGAGGACTTGGTTTTAACCAGGGATTTAGAGGTCATCGGTGCCATGGTTGAGGCTTCTGAATCGCATAGGAGTTTGTTGCTGCCTGTGTTTGAATAAATCTTTTTTTTTAGAGAACTTTATTTTTTTTCGTATGGTGTAAGGCCTCTTTTTGCTATGTCTTGTTTGGTTACTGCTCCTTGTTGTTTGTATATGTCTCTTAGTCCGGCTGCGACTTGTAGGTTTTCTGGTCGTTTTGCCATTGCTTCTATGTCTACTAGTTCGTCTAGGCCTTTTATGCTTTTTAGTATTTGTTTCTGGTATTTTGGGTCTACTCCGCTTGTTGCGTATCCTTCGAAGTTTGCTGTTACGTTTGGTAGGAATTTGTCGCTTGTTAGGTATCCTAAGTATCCTGTTGCTTCGAAGTCTTTGCTTAGGCTTCTTCTCATTTCTTCTTGGTTTATTCCGTATATTGCTTTTCCGAACCAGTTCTTGTTGAACTCGTCTTTTGAGTCCATTTTTTGTATGCCGAGGAGTTTTAGTCCTTTTTTGTAGATGTCGCTGAAGAATGCGGCGGAGCTTTTTTTCTTGTGTTCTTCTTTTTCTAGGAGGCTGTAATCGACTAGGCCTTTTTCGTTTCTGAGGGTGTCTGTTAGTTTTGTGAGGCCTGACATGTAGTCTGCTTGCATTGTTTTCGTGGTTGCTGTTATTCTCTCCAGGTTTTTGTCCAGTTTTTCTATTGCTTCTTCTGCTGGGTCTTGTTTGCTTGCTACGACCAGTGCTCCTGCCAGTGTGACTAGAATTACGCCTATTAATGGGTTTATCCCTGGGTAATTTGTGGTTCCTGTTACTGCGCCTGTTATGCTTGGTTCGGGGTATGCTATGAATATTGCTCCTGTTAGGAGTAATGCTATGCTTAGGACTTGGTACGCTTGTTTTCTCTGCATTATCAATTTCTGTGAATGTTATCCTTTATAAATTTTGAGGTTATTTAGGGTTGTTTTTGGTTCATGAATGGTGCGTAGTTCGCGTTCACGTAGCTTTCGAGCCCTGTTTGTTTTATTAGGTCTGGTCCGGGTTGGGCTCCTCTTTTTATTGCTCCGGTGTATGTTGCTGCTTCGAATAGCTTATCTGGGTTGTTTGCCAGTCTTCCTACGTCTAGGTATTGCTGTGCGTTTACGCTGTTTAGTAAAGTGGTTATGTCTCCTGGGTTTAGGTTCTTGGTTCTGTAGCCTATGAAATTGTTTGTTGCTGTTCCGATGTTCTGTGGGTTTAGAAGCCCTCTTTGCAGGTAGTCTATGCTTGTGAAGTCTTTTCCTAGCTTTGTTTTTAGTGTTTCTGGGTTTGCTAGTGGGCCGTTTATTGCTGTTAGGAACCAGCTTGTTTCGAAGTCCGCGTTCGTCATTTGTGTTATGCTGAACATGTTCTTTGTGTTGTTTAGAAGGTCTGTTTTGTATGTGTCCACGAACTTTTTTTGGCTTGGTTGTTTGTCTAGGGTTGTGTAGTCGACTAAGCCGTTTTTTCTGAGCGTGTTCGTTGCTTCGTTCATTGCGCTCATGTAGTTTGCTGCTAGTGTGTCTTGCCTTTTTTTGATTTCCGCTTCATTTTTTTCTAGGATTTTTACTGGGTCTCTTTGTTTTGCCATTTTTTTGTACCTCTTTATAAGGATGTTTTGTTGTATGGTAAAGCTTATATATAAAACTTTCGTTTATTTACTACTTTCCAATAACAAATTATCTTTCCGGTTTTGTTTGGAAAATATTTAAATACTTACAAAAAAGCACAACAACAAATAAAACAGTCTCGCTAAAAAAAGGGGTTCGATAAAATGTCAAAAACAAAAAAGAAACCATCCAAGAAAAAATCCAGGACAGCAAAGCAAAAAGACAAGGAAATACAGCAAATGCCAAGCCAAACACAAGAAAAGCTCGAAAAGCTAAAAGAAAAAATCGATAAATTCAAAGGAAAAGTACTCGCAAAATTCGACGACTACGTCCTCGGAATCACATTACTGCCCCCAAGCCAGGAAGAAGACAAAAAAGAAAAAATAAACCTATTGCTCCTAATAGACGATTCTGACAGCAAAAAAATGAGCAAAGAAGAGCTAAAAGAAAAGCTCTCCACAATCATAAAAAAAGAAGGCGAAAGCGTAGACAAAAACCTGAACCCAGAAGTACTATTATTGACGGAATTATGGCAGAACTGCTACGACGCCAAATACGACTTGCTAGGCATAATAGCATCTTCCGCGCCAGTACACGACAAAGGCATGCTAGCCGCCATAAAAATCGCGGAAGTCCACAAGAGCATGGTCATAAAGAAATTCGAAAAATACATAGTCTGCTACGTCCTGGCAGGAAGCCTGGTCCAAGGCAAAGCCACGCCTGAATCAGACGTAGACGTCTTCCTCGTTATAGATGATACCGACGTAAAAAAGATGAGCCGTGCAGAGCTAAAAGACAAACTACGCGCAATCATATATGGCATGGGCAAAGAAGCAGGCTCAATCACCGGAATAGAAAACAAAATCAACATCCAGCCATACCTACTAACTGATTTCTGGGAGAGCATAAAAGAAGCCAACCCAGTCATATTCACATTCCTCAGAGACGGAATCCCGTTCTACGACCGCGGCATATTCATGCCATGGAAACAGCTATTGCAAATGGGAAGAATAAAGCCAAGCCCGGAAAGCATAGACATGTTCATGCACAGCGGAGACCAATTCCTGGACAGGGTAAAATTCAAATTAAAGGAAATCGGGATGGAAGACTTCTTCTGGGGAGCAATTACGACTAGCCAAGCCGCGATAATGCTCTACGGCTTGCCGCCACCAACGCCAAAGGAAGTCACAGAAGTGCTTAGGCATATATTCGTAAAAAAAGAAAAATTGCTAGAAGAAAAATATGTGAAGATATTTGAGCGCATCCTAAAAGTAAGGAAAGACATGGAGCACGGCTCAAAGAAGGACATCACGGGAAAAGAAATAGACATCCTGTACGATGAAACAAAAGAATACCTTGAAAGAATGAAAAAATTATTCTCAGAGATACAAGAACTGACCGAGAAAGAGCTGTTCAACAAAGCGTACGAAGACTTAATAAGCGCTGCCAATAACGCCCTAATCTCTGAAGGCATAAAGCCTGGTAGCAGAAAAGACTTGTTTGAAGCAATAAAAATAGAGCTTGGAGACAAAAGAAAAATACCTAAGGAAACAGTTAAGCAACTAGAAGATGTAACGAAATACAGGAAGGATTACAAAGCAGGCAAGCTAACAAGAGCAGAAGTAAACCAGGCCGTAAAAACAGCAGGTGCAGCCATAAGAGTATTATTAGAGCACGAGCAAAGAGTAAAAAGCAGGGCCGTGGAAAATGCCAGGATACGCGTAAAATACAAGGATAAGCACGGCGAGATAATCTTGTTCGACAAGAAAGCGTTTATAATAAAAGACCTTGAAAACCCTGTTGGCACCATCCTCAAGGCAGACCTGTCAAAAAAAGAACAAAAAGACTTTAATAAGAGCAGTGCCCAGGAGCTTGAAAGAGCGCTTACA
>PWWA01000068.1 GCA_003562145.1 Candidatus Woesearchaeota archaeon
AACGAATTGAAACCATCAATTTCAATTTCAAATGGTGTTATATTTTTGGAAAGATTATCCAAGTATTCAATAAATGGTTTTAATTTCTTTACTTTAAATGGTGGTTTAATAGTAATATGTGGGCTCTGTCTTAATCCCCAACATAAACCAAACTTTTCGCATAACTCTAGTTCTAATTTCCGAGAGTAGTTATGACATTCATCATCCAAGAGTATTGCAAATCCGATATCCATTTTTATAATTATGTTTGATGATATTTAATAAATTATCTATTTTTTCTGCAAAAATATTGCCCCAAAAGTATATGGTTGATTGTCAAATTTAGGATTTACAAGATATGTTTTCCCATTATCAAAAAACTGATTATTCCCAAATAACTCAAAATGTCCTGTTGAAAGAAATGCTCTTTCAATATCTCCTCTTGTTGAAAGCCTATTTTCAAAACCTGTATCTGGACTTACAGGATAAACATCGGGTGCTGGATTTTTGTAATCAAAAGTAACTGATAATATCCCTTGGGGTTTTAAACATCTTGCAATTTCCCGTAACGCAAGTTGTTTGACTTTAAACTCTAGGTGTTCAAATACACAGACCGAATAAGCATGATCAAAAAATTCGTCAGGAAAATCAAGTTTTCGCATATCCATATGATAAGAAGACATATTCCAACCCATCCCTTCACTTAACCTACGTCCATTTTCAACAATTTCTTCATTAGAATCTATGGAATGTACTTCAATTCCCAGAGAGGCAAGATAGCTGCTAAATAAAGAAGAAGTTCCTCCAGCATCCAAAACAACATCATCTTTTTGCAGTTTAGGACTGTTTGTCAAAACAGTACAAATTTCCCAATATAGATACCATGGAAATCTTCCATCATCTACTGCTCCAGAAAGTGGTTTATAATCAGTGCCTCTGTTATCCATTCCGATACCTTGTCGACTTTCATCCAGTCATTGGAGGAATGATAATTCTTGTAATATTAGCTGTTGTTTGGTATGCTTTAGGACCACACCCTATAGGGATGAATAGGCCTGGATTAGTAAGCTGGGGGTTACCTGTACTTATTACTCTGCTAGCCATAAAAAAATATTATGATTCATTCTGGGAGAAGAATAGAACTCCTGTTTGAAAATTTTTCTTTTTTGGACTTCTCCGCTCCAGTAGGTGCTCGACTTCTTCTTTCAGTCGAAGGAATTTAACCTTGATTAAATCCAATTGCCCCTATGCGCGCTCTAAGAATTCTTGAATTAAATGGGCTTTATGCTCACGATTTGTTTCTGCATAAGTTTGTGCTTCTGCCTCTAAAGTAAAACAAGGTATTATAATATCATCAATTTTCTTCTTTGTTAATTTATTCGCTAATAATTTGCTAACATACTCGCCCGTATCTCTTTCACCTAAAATCTGAACTTCTACATCTCCAATTTCTAATTTCACTTCCCAACCAGGCTCGTCTGTTAGAGGTTTCAATTCCTTGATGGCAGAAGCATTATAATCTGAAAAGATTTCTCGCATTTTTTCCAAATCTTTTAATTGCACAACAATATCCAAATCGTGAGGATTTACATCCATTCCCTGTAATTGCATATTTGTACTTCCGATTAAAGCCCATTTAATGTTATTTTCATTCAGTAGTATGTGAATTATTTTGATTGCATTTTTGAAGTTTTCATTTATCATCTATTCAACATAATTCTTGTTATTTAATAACTTTACCATAACGCGCGCTTCGGGGCAACTCCTTCGCAATTTCCCATTTGCATTCCTGTTTTTGGTCCTTTTCCTTCTGGTCCTGTTCCGTCTTTATTTGGCATTTTTTATCCCTCCCAACACATAGTTATGAATATATATTTTTTATTCTATATACATATTTTGTTTTTTATGGAAAGAATTATATATCCTAAAACAAAATATCCTTGCTACAAGTGGCGAAAACTGCCTTGAGGGACGTTGCACTCGTATTAATCTTAGGATTCACACTGCTTCTCCTCGCATCCTGCGACAGAAAGCCTGAAGGTATGACTTGGCAGGACTTCGCCATATTAACAGGGGATCATTCTAAGTGTGACAGCGCTTCCCACCCAGACGTTTGCAGGGCAGGGTTCACACAAGCTACGGGTGATGGCAGTGCCTGCAACAAGATAAGGGATGAAGATTGGAGAAATACTTGTTTTGGCTTTGCTACAGGTGCAAAAACAGAAACCATAGACATCGACGAATATGACCCTATTGATTTCGGCGTTTGCAGGTATGATAGTGACTGCCCAGATATCTGTGAAGGAACAGTCAGGTGGAAGCAAGGCTGCAACCCCAGGGAGGGCGTTTGCATTAAGACATTTGAATACCCTTGCAAGGATGAAAAAGAAATGTTTGGAAGCCATTCCTTTGGAAAAACATGCGTGGAATGCGTTTGTGTCAGGGACGAAGAAGCAATAGAAGTCAAAAAGAAAGAGTTGGAGAACAAGAAAAAAGAAATTTCTGACGAGGTTAAAGACATGCTTGCTTCCAAGCAAGAAGTACAAATGGTTTGGATACCATACTACTTTGAAAGGTGCCAGAGCGCCTTAAGCGATGTAACAAGCAAACTAATCGTTGACACGGCCTTAATGCTTAAGTCGCCTCCGACCAATTTAAGGGACATAACCACTTCACACACAGAATCATTAGCAAACGAATTATTGTCAAAAACCACTTCTTCCAATACTGAGATGAGCGTAGAAGAATTCATAGCGTGGAACTGCAACTACTACAACGCTTTATACCAGGACTTGAATGTCTATGATAAGAAGATAGAGCTAAAGCAGGAAGAATACAAGGCAATAAGCCAGGAATTAGAGGCTTTCCCCATTTTGAAATAGGAATACGCGTTTAGCGAATGTTAGGGCATGGCACACTGAATTGTGGTGGAGGTGTTGATATGGGCAAAGAAAAGAAGTTGATGTATGGTGGTTCGCTGAAGCACTGGACTACGTTGGACATGGGTTTGTTTAAGTTTTCAATGATAGTGTTCACGCTTTTCTTGATAAGCGTGTGGCCCCAGTTCACGATCTGGGTTATTGGGACGCATTGGGCTTGGTTCCTCGCGGCATGGGTGCTTCTTGCAATACCGCCATTAGCTAAGTATTGTAAGAAGTAAACTGTGGTTTTGGAAAACTAATTTAAAGAAATAGCTACTCCTTGTGGTTGATGTTGCTTAAAAGGATTAGGCTTAAGAATATAAGGTCTTACGAGGAACTGGAACTGGGGTTCAGGGAGGGCTCTACGCTACTGGCAGGGGATATTGGTAGTGGGAAGAGCACTATTCTTTTAAGCGTGGAATTTGCTTTGTTTGGCTTAATCCGAAGCTTTATTACAGGCGAAACCCTGTTAAGGCATGGCTGTAAGTCCGGGGAAGTCGAATTGGAATTCAAGCTGGAAGATAATGAAATTACTGTTCTTCGGTCTTTGAAGAGGACTAATAATGGCGTGGTGCAGGACAACGGTTTTTTCTCTGTTAATGGTGTTAAGACGGATGCTACGCCTGTTGAGATTAAGTCTAAAATAATTAGCTTGCTAGGCTACCCTGAGGACTTGGTTTCTAAGTCTAAGTCGTTAATATATCGTTACACGGTTTATACGCCGCAGGAGGAAATGAAAAGAATTCTTTTTATGCCGGCGGATGAAAGGCTTGAAACAATAAGGAAATTGTTTGATATTGACAAATACAAAAGAATTAGGGAGAATGCTTCGTTGCATGCTAAGACGCTGAGGGCTGAGGTGAAGGGCTTGCGCTTGGCCGCGGAAGGCATTAATGGCGTAAAGGAAAAGATAAAGGTTGTTGAACAAAATAAATTTGAAAAAAAAGCTTTGTTACAAGAAAAAATTGAGGAACTCGTTGCGCAGAAGCAAAGGGAAAAGAAGGCTTTGGAGAAGCTTGAGTTAATGGAGGAGGAGGGAAAAAAGCTTTTTGAGATCAATAAGAAGATAGAGCTGAACAGGGAAAAGCATGCGTATGCTGCTTCCAATATCAAATTGGTTAGGGAAAGAATTGTTTCTGCGAGGGAGGAATTAGGGGAGCCTCTTAGTGCCCCTCCAGGGGAAGTCAAGGATGTTTCCGTTGTTAAGAGTGACTTGGAGAAGTATAAGGACTTGCTAAGGGAAACTAATAATAAATTATTGAATGCCAAAAACAATGTGGCTGTAGTTACGGAAGGCATTAAGGCTGCTGAAAATGTTATTGGGGGCATTGATGAACTGGATGTGTGCCCTAATTGCAGGCAAAAAGTTGATGAGGCGCACAAAAAAGTGCTTGTAAAAGAGGAAAAGGAAAAGATGAGGAAGCTTGAAGAAAGAAAAAATACTTTGTCCGAATTCGTAGGCAAGGCGGAGAACAATTTAATGGTTATTGAGAGGAAGATTGAATCCCTGAACGAGGAATATAATGATGCCCTTGTCATGGTTGAAAAGAGGAAGTCTTTTGATGAGAAGAAGAGGCGAAGGGAATCTGCTCTGAAAGATGTGGAAGAGCTGAACAAGAAAAAGATTGTTTTTGAAGAGGAAAAAAAGAGGCTGGAAAAAGAGATTAGGGAACTGGGGGAAGAATCAGATAAGTTGTTGGTTGATGATAAGCTATTAAGAGAACTGAGGAGTGCGGTGGATGAAGAAAGGGTTAAGACTCGTTCCTTAGAGGTTTTTATTGCGAGGAAGGAAGAGGAATTGGTTGGCCTGGAAAAAGAAAAAAGTATTCTCTCAGAAGAGCTCCAGGCAAAGGAGGGCGCTGAAAGGGAAGCTAATCATAAGGCTTCGGTGGAGGAATGGATATCTAAGAACTTCATTGGGATAGCGGGAGTGGTTGAGAAGCACGTGCTTGGAAGCGTTCACTCTGAATTTTCTAGGCGTTTTGAGGATTGGTTTAACGTTTTATTGGAGGATGAAAGCATTAGTGCTTCGCTTGATGATGGTTTCTCTCCTGTGGTTGTTCAGAACGGGTTTGATGTCAGCGTTGAAGGTTTGAGTGGCGGAGAAAAGACGAGTGTTGCGTTGGCGTATAGGCTGGCTTTGAACAGGGTTGTTAATGATTACATGAGCAACGTCAAGACGAGGGACTTGCTGATCTTGGATGAGCCTACGGATGGTTTTAGCTCGGAGCAATTAGACAAGGTACGGGATGTCTTAAGGGAGCTGAATGTGAGGCAGACTATTATTGTGAGCCATGACGCTAAGGTGGAGAGTTTCGTGGAGAATGTTGTTAGGGTGGTTAAGGAGGAGCATTCGAGCAGGGTGGCCTAAAAGTAATTGTCTGATTCGTCTAGCAGCTTTGAGGCGTCGGTTCCCGTGGTCCTTTTTATGTCTTTGGAGCCGCAGTACGGGCACTCGGTTACTTCTTTGCCTTTTTTCCTGGAGAAGTGGTATTTGCAGTTGGTGCAGCGGTACTTTTCCATGGTTTCTTCTATGGCTTTCCTGTTTTCCTGGTTCCTGGCTTCGAAGCGCGGCTTTTCATCTGGCTTCTTTGTGGGGTGCGTGGCGTTGTAGCAGTTCTGGCAGACGAATTGCTTTCTGGTGTCGTCGAATTTTATTTGGCTCATCGGGACTTTGCGCTCGCAGGCACGGCATATGACTGGGGCTGTTTGGTCTTCGTGTATTTTCATAGTTATTCTATTGGTGGAAGTATTATTTAAACGTTTTGAAACAACAATTATTTACCATATGGAACATTAGTTACGTTGGGGCTACCCGCACGCCCTGGAAGGGCGTGGTACCTACGCCCCAACTAGGAGTATTCGTATAAACTTCGTTGTTCTCCGTATCTGCCTCGTGTGTTGCTTTCTTTGATGTAATGCTCTATTACTCCTCCAGTTACGCTGCCTACAGTTCTGCTGAACTGGAACGGGCTCCACAACGCTTTGTACT